>JANOOS010000295.1:0-14817 GCA_031421455.1 Nitrospira sp. | reverse complement strand
GGGGGGGCCGTGCCAGAGGGCAAGAAAGTTCGCATCCGCGTCCGGACTGTGAGCTGCAACTACGTTGGCGACTTTCTCATTCCCCCCATGCGGAATCGTGTGTCCGATGCGATCAATGAAGAGCAACGTCTCTTCATCAGCCTCACAGACGTGATGATCAATGAGAAGGATCGCTCGGACTTTGTGGGCATCAACAAGAACATGATCGAGTCCATCACAGAGCTGTAGCTGTCGCCGGCGGCAGTGGCGGCTTCCGCCCCTCCACCGTTCTCTCCAGGTTTTCCGTAGCCACCTCCTCTAAGACCGCCCCCTCACCATGTCCACCTTCTCACGATTTCTCCCATTCCTGAAACCCTACCTGTCCCGTATGGTGCTGGCAGGACTGCTGGTGATGGGTGTCGCCGCCATCAATCTCGCCCTGCTTCGGCTGGCCGGCACTCTGTGGGACGTCATTACCGTGCAACACGACCAGTCCAGAATGACGGACATGATTACCGTCTTTCTCGGACTCGTCGTGCTACAGGGATTCTGTTCGATGGGCCATAGCTATTTAACTGCCTGGATTTCGCAACGCATCATCGCCGACTTTCGCCGCCATCTCTTTGCGCATCTGCATACCCTATCGGTAAGCTTTTTCTCCCGCCGGCGAACCGGCGAACTCCTCTCACGGCTTATGAATGACGTGACGGTCGTCCAGTCGGTCGTCACCGAAACGCCGATCGACAGTGCAAAACAACTCGTGACCTTCGTCGGAGGGATCACATTCTTGCTGATGATGAATTGGCGGCTCTGCCTCTTGATCTTGATTCTGCTCCCGCTGCTCGTTCTTGTAGCCAAGGTCTTTGGACGAAGGCTGAAATCCCTCTCGACCTCGATTCAAGATCACACCGCTGCAATGAGTACCCTGATCGAGGAAGTGATCTCCGGCATCCGGATCGTGAAGTCCTTCGTCCAAACACAGCGCGAAGAAACCAGGTTTGCCGCGCAAGTCGAACAGACCTTAGCGTTGACGATGCGAAAGGCCGGGGTCATGGCGGTGTTTATTCCGGTCATCAGCCTCCTGACCTTCTCTGCTGCAGCGGCGGTGTTGTGGTATGGGGGACGCCAAGTCATCGATGGGAACGTGTCACCAGGCGACCTCTTTGCATTCGTCCTCTTTGCCGGGATCCTGATCGGCCCCTTCAGTTCCGCTGCCCGCGTGTTCGCACAGATCAGGGAGGCGCAGGGCGCCACCCAACGGGTATTCGAGATTCTTGACACAGGCTCCGAGGTGAGCGACTCTCCCACAGCCACAACGCTATCTTCCGTCTCAGGACATATCCGGGTTGAGCATATCGGCTTTGCCTACGATCCACGCCAACCGGTCTTGACGGATATATCGTTCGAAGCGAAGCCAGGTGAACTGGTCGCCATCGTCGGCCCCACGGGGGCCGGGAAAACGACCGTGATGAACTTGCTCCACCGCTTCTACGATCCGACTGAGGGACGCATCACCATCGACGGGCACGATCTCCGTCAAGTCACCATGGACAGCTGGTATCGGCAGATCGCGCTGGTTCCACAAGAGACGATTTTATTCGGCGGGACGATTCTCGACAATATCCGCTACGGAGACGAGAAGGCCAGTCAGGAAGAGGTGGAGGCAGCGAGCCGTGCGGCCCATGCCCACGACTTCATCATGAACTTCCCGGACCAGTACCAGACCATTGTGGGGGAAAAAGGAATCAATGTGTCAGGCGGTCAGCGACAACGCATCGCTATCGCCAGAGCCATCGTGAAAAATCCACGGGTCTTATTGTTGGATGAAGCCACCTCTGCCCTCGACAGTGAGTCGGAACGACTCGTCCAGGAGGCGCTAGAACAACTCATGAAAGGCCGAACGACTTTTGTAATCGCCCACCGCTTGACGACCATTCAACGAGCCGATCGCATCCTCGTCCTCAACAAAGGGCGCCTCGTGGAAACCGGCACTCATGCTGAACTGATGGACCATAAAGGACTCTACCAGTACCTGTATACGTTACGGCTCATCGAACTTCCCACGTAAACTTCGAAGATTTTTCACCGTTTTTCGGCAGTCCTCCTTAGCCTACACCCCGATCGTTTCGATGACCTGCATGTCTTCAGCTGTGAGGGTGAACTGTTCCGCCTGAAGATCCTCTTTCATATGCTGTGGGTTCGTGGTGCCGGTCAAGGGGAGCATCCCGATCTGCATTGCAAACCGAAAGACGACTTGTGCAAGTCCGGTCCCTAACCGTTGGGCGATGGCCCGAATGGCTGGCTCGGCAAAGATTCCTTGATTCGCAGTCAACAGCGAAAAGCCTTGATAGATGATCGCATGAGCCCGGCAGATTTCCCGCACCGCTTTATCCCATCCAAATGCGGCATAACAGCGGTTTTGCACCATCATGGGTTTCACCGCCGCCTGGGCACAGAGTTGGGTGAGTTGCTCGGCCGTGACATTGCTGATGCCGACCATCTTCGTTTTCCCTGACCGATAGAGCCCTTCGATGGCGGCCCACACTTCCCAGTCCGCAGCGCCCAATCCCTGTCGCTGATAGGGCCCATGCAAGACATAGGAGTCAAGATAGTCGGTGTGCAGGTGGGCCAACGAGCTGTCGAAGGACTGAGTCACTTGCGCGGTGAGGTTGGCCGAGGCATCGTAGGGGGTGCGATGGTCCTGGCCATTTGTCGGCGTAAACTTGGTCTGGAGAAACAGTCGATCTCGCGTGACCCCTTGCTGCGCGAGAGTCAGGAGGGCCTCCCCCACCAACGCTTCCTGGTAATGAATCAGTTGGTTGGCCGTATCGATGGCTGTGAAACCCGCTGCCACGGCTAACTGCACCAGTTGCGTCGTGGCCTCTTTTTTCCACGCTGTGCCATACATAAACGAAGGAACCGGCACATTGTTATAGGAGGTCAAGAACATAATGTATTCTCCAAGGCGAACAGACTGCTGGTACTTGAGAGGGGTACGCTATGATCCGTTACGAAGCGGAGGAACGCCGGGATCGAATGAGGTCCGACACCGAATAACCCAACTCCTGAGCCCGCTCGACCAGGCGTCGATAGGTGGTCTCCTCCAGCTGAGGGGCTCGGGACAGAATCCAGAGATATTGACGGTCCGGAGTACCCATCATCGCGGTGCGATACTCCGGATCGAGATCGAGTACCCAATAGTTTCCCTCGCGGGATGAGCCAAACAGCCTGGCGAACCAGTTATCGAAGACCACCGTGAGTCGCGCATTCGTCTTGGCATCGATCACCGTCGCCACGCCTTCTGCCTGCTCAACTTTGCCGGTATCCGTCACGCACTCATTGTGTACACCAACTGCGCCATCAAGACGGCTGGAGTATATCGCCTTGGAGTCCACGCAGTGACGCTGAAACCACATCGGGAGCCGTGCAATTTCATACCAGGTGCCGACATAGCGGGAGAGATCCACCGACGCCACTGTCGGCAGATCACCCCTCGAATCCATTCCTGCGCAGGCCCCCAACGTGAGGCACAAGACCGCCAGCCCAAAACTGCCACCCACAGTACCTGAACGGTTAGCTCCGCGTCGTATCGGCGACGTCCTCATCAACAACAGCATCTCATCTGTCCTCGCAAGCAGGCCGCGGCCTCGCGCTGTTTCCCAAGAGCGACGTTACTTGCGGACGGCAATCCCGTGGGGATCCGCCGTTTCTTTTCCGTCTATCATATTCGTGACAGTCGCCTGCCCCTTATAGTGACCGACCTTCCCTGCGCCATCCACGTGAATGACGCCGACGCCAGGAATCGTCCCTTTGGCATTGTGGTGTGTCTTGTCATTCCCTGTAAGCGGGGCTGGACCGCGCAGGCCGACGAACACATACTGATTGTCCGGTGCGTTGTCCAAGAGATCAGGAGCTGGATCCTTGTTCCCATCTGTCACCAGATCGATCGAGCCCACACTCAAATTTGAGACCGTATCGATGATTTCGATATTGTTTCCTGCTCGGTCGGCACTCCAGACATACCGTCCAACCGCGGCCATCCCGTGGGAGTCGGCAAATTGGTCATCCCGTGAAGACACCAACTTGGCTGAAACAGATTTCGGAAGGTTGGACAGGTCGAGGGCATAGATATCGTAGGAGAGCGGCGCGATCGGCCAGCCGCCACCGGAGTTGACATACATCGTCTCGCCGACCTGAATGCCGCCACAGCCAGCAGGATGGATCTCATTATTGTTGAGTGTGGCCACAAGGCTCATCGGCGTGGTGGTGACATCGAATACGAATAGCCCACCTCCCCGCAGCGTGACAAAAGCATAGCGGCTGGATGACTCCGTGATGGGGCATATCGGCGAGGTATCTGGGCGTTCCCCACCCTCCAACAAGGCAAGATTCACCACATCCTTTTCGGGATCGAAGCTGAATGTATGCGCCGCATAGTCGGTCCAAATACGGGTAAATTTCTTTTCGATGATATTCGCCGCAATCGCCATCTTCTGGTTAGGCGTCGGCCAGGCCGCATGGGCATTTTTCCCCATCGATAAGCAGGCCTCCGGCTTACGCGTTTTGGCATCCATGAAAAGCACGTGCCCGCTCAGGAAGGAGAGGATCACATGACTCTGGTCCTTGTTGAAGAACAGCATATGCGGCCGCCGGACCGGTTTCTTGGTCGCTGCTTCGCAAAATGTGTTGATCTCGCCGGACAGATCGATCGTGACGGCTGGTTTTGCCGCGGCAGGGTTCGCCGCGAGCGCCGCACCGTCATAGATATAGAGAAAGCCGCCGCTTTCTTTTGCCGTATCGGATTGATCCGTCAGCCACACTTCATAGGCGGAAGCTGGAGCCATCCCTCCGATTCCTACTCCTGCTCCAACCAGGGTGGTCGCCACGAGGGCAAGAATAAGACGAGACAGACCTCTGTTCGCCAAACCGTGAATTGTCATCATGGGCCTCCTTCAACCAGACGTGATAGGCGTGAAATCAGTCGCTTACTATTCAGACAAGAACCTTCATACTCGTAGAATTGGTTATAGGGTAAGAGAATTCTTGCGGAAGATCAATGGCCTCGCTGTCTAGCAGTATGCTAAAAAAGCCGTCCGGTGATCGATGAGACATGGGCAGTGCCCTGCAAATCTATATCAAGCAGGATCGCACTGCCTGGTTCCTTGGGGTCGAGTCGGATAGGCATCCGATCGACGACCAGTTTGGCTAAGGGCACCGCGATGACGTGCGGAGCCTTGATCGAGAGATTGGAATAGAGCCCGATCCGGATATTCTTCGGACGCGCACCCGCCGTCAACTGAGGCTTGAGGTGTGCATCCACGAATCCCACCAGCATCCCACTACCGTCAGTTAGCTTATGAATTTCAAAGGCATTGGAGACCGGCGGTACCTGTTCCAACGAGAGATCCTGACTTCGAGTGATCAAGGCCATTCACAGAAGTTTGTGGGTAATAAACCCAAAGCTCTTCGTCGGTGCGACCGAGAGACGGATCACCAACGGGGAGGAACTGAGCGCTGACACCCCATCCTTAGCCCGCAATTGACGCCGCACTGTCATTTCACTTCCAGTTATCTCGATAAAGACCGCTGCCGGTGCAGTCATTTGCACAGGGAACATCTCCAGCTTGCCTCTTGGTGCCCCAGCAAGCGACGCCAGGATAAGGCTCATGTGGTCAGGACAAGCAGAGAACCCGCGACTAAGTTAGGAACAGGCCCAGTTCGAGTCAATGGTGGAACGCAGTCCGGCGTGGGCGCGAGGTCTGTTGGCATGGCGATAAAGAGCAACTCTCAGACAACGAACAGCACTACTCTTTATCAAGATTACCCTATGAGGTGCAATCTAGATCACATCATTCATGTGGGCTAAACCCCGTGAAGCGTGGAGCAGTAAGGCGTGAGAAGTTGAACGGAAAAGATGGACTGCCGTGGTCGAGAAATGTTGAGTTACATGGCCCGTTTTTCAATCTTTTCTGTCGAGACCAAATCAGTCTTTCGAGTCAGACCCCGCGGAGCATGACGGCGACGTTCCGCTTCTTCGCTAGCCTGGCGTGTTTTCATATAGATGATTCTGGCGCCCGGCTTGAATGTGAGATAGTACCAAATCCATTCCGACATCACCCGCATGCGGCTACGGAGCTCGATCAGTAAGAAAATATGCACCACGCACCAGAGCAACCAGGCGGACAGGCCGGATAGGCGCAAGAGGCCGATCTGCGCTACGGCCTGTGCACGTCCGATGGTCGCCAGCATGCCTCGATCCGCGTAGACAAACGGCCGGCGCTGATGAGGCGCAGTCTCTTCACGAATGAGCCTCGCAACATAGCGGCCTTGCTGCACGGCGACGGGAGCGATTCCCGGCAGAGGGTTCCCGTCTGGATCGGCACAATGCGCGGCATCGCCGATGACAAAAACCCAGGGGTCTTCTGGAATTGTCAGATCCGGTTGAACCTTGATCCGACCGGACCCATCCTGGGGAAGTCCGAGTGAAGTCAGAAGCGGCGACGCCCTATTGCCTGCCGCCCAGATGATATGCGTGGACCGAACAAATTCGCTCCCGATCATCAGGCCATCGGCACGGATCTCACTCACCAGGCTGTTGAGCTTGATCGTGACGCCTTTGCGTTCGAGCGCAGCCGCCGCTTTCGCCGACAGATCGGGGCTGAACCCTGGTAGAACGCGAGAGCCGCCTTCCACGAGCAGAATGGCAAGATCATTGAGGCGCAAGTTCGGAAAATCAGGCCCCATGGCCTTGCGCCCGATCTCCGCCAGCGAACCGGCCAACTCCACGCCGGTAGGCCCTCCCCCCACGATCACGAAGGTGAGTCGCTCTCCTGTGCCGATGGCTATGCGTCGGCGTTCAGCCTCCTCAAACGCCAGCAGCATCTTCTCGCGAAGGTAAACAGCATCGGCGAGGGTCTTGAGTCCTGGCGCAGACTCTTCCCACGTGTCGTGCCCAAAATACGAGTGCCGCGATCCAGGCGCCACGATAAGGACGTCGAACGCAATCGGCCTGCTGTCCCGCAATCGTATGAGACGCGCCGCACGATCGATGGATAAGACTTCATCCATGACAACGCGAACATGCGGATGCCGCCGAAAGATCGTGCGTAACGGCCAGGCGATATCGCCAGGAGACAGCGCGGAAGTGGCCACCTGGTAGAGTAAGGGTTGAAACAGATGATGATTGGTGCGGTCGATAAGCACCACGTCGGCATCGTGCACCGATTGCGCCGCCGTCAGGCCTCCGAACCCGCCCCCAATGATGACAACCTGTTTATGAGGCATGAAAGTGAACCCTGGCCCGCGTTTTTCACGAAAACTTCTACTGCAACCGCCAATACGCCACGCGCCGCGAAGCGTGGTGCCGCTGTCATCTTGTCTCTTACTCGTAAGCCTGGCTTGACTCTAGCCGAACCTCACGAGATACGCCCGAAAAATCTATCTCCGCGACAGATTCCCTGCTTTTTGAAACTCCAAAATAGTGCTCTCTTATTTCATCTCCATACGTATCGGTTTAAGTGTTGAAATACTGGAACTCAATTGGAAAAGGTGCAAGGTCGCGATGGATAATCAAGAGAAAGTTGCAACCGAAAAGACTATGGACCAAGCGATGGCTTCCGGCTCACGTTCGATGTGTACCAGTGGACACCGCGCACCGAAACAGGAATAAGAAAGATTCGCTTCTAGGAAAGTACAATATCCCCGTGTCCCGGTCCCGGCCGTTGAGCGACGGTATAGCTGCTCCCTCCAAGCTCGCTCGTTAACTATATTCAGGGAAAGAGCCTAATCGAGCTTCCGCTACGCGCAACTTTCTCACCCGCCACCCACTGGCACGCCGAGCGTGCCACTATCCCGGGCGAGGGCCTTCGAAGGCCGCGCGTTGCTCAAGCACAGAAGACCGTCAGACTCCATCCTCATTCTCTGCCGGCGCTGCCGGGGGGGGATACTTTCCTGTTTGAACATGGCAACTACTTGCGAAGGGTGAAAGCGGTTTGTGAAGCCAAGCGCACCAGGGCCTCTTTCACTCGAGGCCCTGGTGGCCGTGAAGATGATTGAGCGCAACCCTATTCCACTTCGACGATAATGGTATGGGTAGCCGTGACAAGATCGTGGTCCTTCGTGGCGCCAGTCACGGTGATCTTGTGATCTCCCTTGCTCAGGCCCTTGAACGTCCCGGAAAAACCTTTCTGATACTGACCGTCCAGGTACACATGGACATGCGTGGCTTGGGAGCCCTTGGTCAATTCATACTTCAACTCAAAGCTGTCATCGACCTCATCCCCGTCCTTGGGAGACGTAATCATCACCTTCGACCCGTCCGCTATCAGTGGTTTATCTGGTTTATCCGCTGCGAAAACTGGTGCCCCGCTGAGACAGCTCGCTAACACAATCCCTAATACCATGAACCCGATACGTCCCATCATCTGCATCGCGACCTCCTTAGTTGAACCAGCTGAATGGACACTGCAGCTTACCATCGCCTGTGGGATATTTGCTTGTCTGATTTCCCATTGCTCTCCAGTGGAGAATATCTGGCAATCTACTTCTCAGGATTGCCCCAGTCAATCCGCACATGCGCGCGTCGAACGAGCACCTTCTGAGCGTGCACGTTCTGCGAGCAGGAGGGCAACCAGGCTGCCCATCTTACCCTTATTCAACAAACTGCCCAGAAGTTAAGTGGGGCAGTACACTGTCCGGTTGATCTCGTTGACCAGTTTGTTAGATAATAATCAGTTAGACAACGGTATCGACAATGGGGGTGGGTATCATGACGAAGGAACAAGCTGCTTCGTTACGCGAGAAGTGGGCAGAGGGGGACAATCCACCTTGTAGGCATCTGCACCTGGAATTGGAACACAACAACGACGATTATTTGACCGACAACTATCACTGTACTGCCTGCGGTGAATTGGTTGCCGCCAACACCCGTGACCCCTTTCAAGTCATCTGATCCCGACCAATCCATCATCCCTACGTCTTCAGGGTCTGAAAGCATGGTTCACTGAGCGAAAACATCCGTTAGGCGCGAAGCACCTCTGAGAATGCCTGCACGGGCAATAGCGCATTCCCATCCGAGCGAATATTGACCAGCACATACGCGTGACGGCCTTTGCTGGCAGCCTGTCGCACCAACTGCACCGTCTCTCGGCGCTCTGCGGTAACTCTTCCATGATCAGCGAAAGTCCTACCGCCTATCCTCTCCCAGCCTCTCTATTTGCCTAAGTAACCGCTCTTTCCCTCATCTTGTGGCTAGCGTGATCCGGTTGTCTGTGCTATAGACCGCATCGGGTCTCGCCGAACAACCTCGAAAGACAAAGCACGATGCCGACGTCCATTGGTGTGATCTTCATCGTTTTCTCCACCCTCATCATTCTGAGCATTTTGACGATCAAGCTCTCGAATCGGTTTGGCATCCCCTCACTGGTCTTGTTTCTCGCCATCGGTATGTTGGCGGGGTCCGACGGTCTTGGCGGCCTCACGTTTGATAATCCATCTCTGGTGCGGTCGCTGGGTATCACTGCGCTCGTCTTGATTCTATTTTCTGGTGGATTGGACACGGAGTGGACGGCGATACGCCCCATCGTGTGGCAGGGGCTATCGCTCTCGACCATCGGGGTTCTGATCACTGCGCTGCTCATCGGGATGTTTGTCGCCTGGGTCCAGGGATTCACATTCCTGGAGGGCCTCTTGCTCGGCGCAATTGTATCGTCCACCGATGCTGCGGCCGTCTTCATGGTGCTACGAGCGCGGAGGACCAAGATCCCCCGGCGATTGGTCCAATTGCTCGAATTTGAATCAGGCAGCAACGATCCGATGGCCGTCGTGCTGACGATCGCGCTGATTCGACTGTTGACGGAACCCTCGACCTCTTTTGGGGAGCTTGTCGTATTCTTTGTGATGCAAATGGGCGTGGGAACGGCGATCGGCATTGCGATGGGCGAGATTATGCGACGGTCGTTCAATGCGCTCGACTTGGAGTTGGAGGGCATTTATCCGGTGCTGTCGGTGGCGCTGGCGCTGCTGACCTACGGCCTGACAGACTACCTGGACGGGAGTGGCTTTCTTGCCGTATACCTGGCGGGGCTCGTCATGGCGCGAAAACCGTTTACTCACCAGCAGAGTGTCTTACACTTTCACGATGGGCTGGCCTGGCTGATGCAGGTCACCATGTTTTTGGCGCTGGGGCTACAAGTATTTCCAGCAAGGCTCGTACCAATCGCCGGGGTAGGCCTCCTGGTTTCTCTTTTCCTGATCTTCATCGCCCGCCCTGCGAGCGTCCACATAGCGTTGGCTTTTTCGCCGATGTCGCTTCGAGAACAGACGCTTGTAGCCTGGGCGGGACTCCGAGGGGCTGTGCCGATCATCCTCGCGACGTTTCCCATAGTGGCCGGGGTCGAAAAGGCAGACATGATCTTCCACCTGGTGTTCTTTATCGCGCTGACGTCCGTCGTCATGCAGGGAACAGCGATTCCGTTGCTTACGCGAATGTTGAAGATCGGAAGCCCACCATCGAGTGAAATTCGATCCGGCCCACAGCGCAATCCGCCTGCGCCCCAAAAACCGATGCCGTAATTCTCTACAGAATGGAAGGTCAGAAAATAAAAACAGGCTGCCCGGACATTACGTGAGGTAGTCCAGGAGAAGGGCTGGAAACGGTTTATGAAACCCAGCGCACCAGGGCCCCTTTCACAAGAAGCCCTGGTGGCCTTGAAGATGGCTGGGGCGTAGCCCTATTGCACGTCGACGGTGATGCTATGGCTAGCCGTGACAGGATCGTGGTCCTTTGTGGCGCCGGTCACAGTGATCTTGTGTGTCCCCTTGCTCAGGCCCTTAAGCTCCCCCTTAAAACCCTTCTGATACTGATCGTCCACGTACGCATGGACATGCGTGCCTACGGAGCCCTGGGTCAGCTCGTACTTCACCTCGAAGGTGTCATTGACCTTGTCGCCGTCCTTGGGAGACGTAATCGTCACCTTCGACCCGTCCGCTACTGGTGCAGCCGCTGGTTTATCCCCTGCGAATACTGGCCCCACGCTGAGACAGCCCGCCAACGCGATCCCTAATCCCATGAACCCGATACGTCCCATCATCTGCATCGCGACCTCCTTAGTTTGAACCAGCTGAATGGACACTGCCGCCTACCTCCCCTTCCGGATATCCTCTCGTCTGACTACCAACCGTTCTCCGGTAGAGAATATTGTGGCATTTTACTTTTCAGGATAGCCTCAGTCAATCCGCACCTACGCGCATCGAGCAATCCTCATCCATCTAATGATCCTTCCAAGCTTGCTTGCCTATCTCTTGCGGGGCAGCCTGGTCGATCCTCGAATGCGCGCGTCGAACGAGCACATTCTTATCGTGCGCGTTCCGCGAGCAGGAGGACGACCAGGCCGCCCCTCCCTCTCCCCCCTCGCCCTGCATTATGGTACGGTAGTGAAACTCTGGAGCCAGACGATGACCATCCAGGCACAGTTTCCAGATGAGCAAAACCTCGCGGGCGCCTTCATAAGGCAACCTGACACTTTTACACACTGGGTTACCGCCAATGGCAACTCGGGTTACCAGGCAGCGAGCGGCCGCTACCATCTCTATGTCTCATGGGCCTGCCCCTGGGCGCATCGGACGATTATCGTGCGGAAACTCAAGAAACTGGAAAGCGTGATCGGCATGACGGTCGTAGACCCGATTCGCGACGAGCGAGGCTGGGCCTTCCGCGAAGGACCGGGCCATTCACTCGATCCCATCAATGGATTCCAGTTCCTCAGCCAGGCCTACAAGGCCACCGATCCGAACTATCGGGGGCGGTTCACCGTCCCCGCGCTGTGGGATACGGTGACGAAGCGCATCGTCACCAATTCCGACGACGATCTCATGCGCATGTTCAACGGCGAGTTTAATCGCTTTACCAACAGTAGAATTGATCTGTATCAGGAAGGAATCAGGAAGGAGATCGACGACCTCAATACCTTCATCTACGAAAACGTGAACGACGGGGTCTATCGCGCGGGATTTGCCACTTCGCAGCAGGCCTATGAACGAGCCGTGTTGCGTCTTTTCGAGGCCCTCGACCAACTCGAGGCCAGGCTGGCGCGCCAACGCTATCTCTTCGGCTCACAATTTGTCGAAACCGATTGGCGCTTGTTCGTTACCCTCGTACGCTTCGACGCCGTCTACCATGGCCATTTCAAATGCAACCTTAGACGGATCATCGACTACCCCAACCTCTTCGGTTACCTCAAAGACCTCTATCAGACCGACGGCATCGCCGATACCGTCAACTTCGACCACATCAAGCGGCACTACTACATCACCCACGACGACATCAATCCAACCCGTATCGTCCCTCTTGGTCCCGACCAAGATCTGACCACTCCTCACGGCCGAGAACATTTGCAATAACGAGAAGGCTGGTCTATCTGGTTTGTTTGGTTGTCTTGTGAATTTGGTTGAACCAGACAAACTCGAGTAACCAGCTTCGAAGCAGACCTTGCGTGACTGATACGTTCGTGGTAGGGTGCAACGTGATCGCGTAAGACCTTCCGTGCTTGGAGGCTGCAGTCCTCCTGGAAACACGAAGCCTCACGCGATCTTTTTTTGTCCGCACGCAGCCGTTCTGCATCTGCCGAGCACTCCGCCTAAGGCGTACCCATCCATCGCTCGCATTGCTAGCCCGACATCGCCGTGGGGTCGTCTTTTATTACTTAAAGAGGTGCATCCTTGTTTCAAGAAATATGGTCAACAGTCCGAGCCTTCTTCCGCGACACCGCAGGGAGTCTCTACCACATTATCGTCGTCGCTCTGAGCGCGGGCATTGCGCTCTTGCTCCCGGCAGGCGCCAAACAGTTTTTGTCGTTCTGGTCTCGTGTCGAACATGACCTGCTCTCGCTCATCGCCGTGGAAATGACGGTGGCGATCCTCCTGATCGCCTGCCTCAACTACTTCCATCGCAGCATACGGGACCGGGCTCTTGCTGCCGTGGCGGCAGGCGCCGGCCTCGTCTCGTTCTTCCCGCGCCGCACGCGGGGAGCGCAACGGCACATCAAGCAACTCAAAGAAGAGCAGGGCACAGGCCGAACCATCTCGGTCCTCGGGTCAAGCGGCCACAGCACCTTTGTGGATCAAGTAGGGGGTCTGTCGTCGGTCCTCGACAAATGCCTGGGGGCCAGAATCATGCTGGTGAATCCCTACAGCCAGGAAGCGAGCGCGCGCATACAGGCAATCGGCCATCCCGAGTTCACGTTGAATACATTCCGGGAAGAAATTCGACAAAGTATCCAGCTCCTCAAGCGGCTGAAGGCCATGGGGAAGGCCGTCAAACTCAAGCTCTACTCGGATTCCCCGTTGATGAAATTAGTGATCCTCGGAGACTACCTCTGGCTCCAGCATTACCATGCCGATCTGGATATTCAGACCATGCCGGAGTATGTCCTTCGGCACAACCGCAAGGACCACGGCCTCTATACTCTTTATGCCCACTATTTCGTGCAGCGATGGGAGAGCACCGAGATTCCAGAATATGATCTCGACACGGATGAGCTGGTGTACCGAAACAAAACAGGCAACGAAATCCGAAGAGAGCGGTTTGAGATTGGGGCGGCGGCCGAAGAAATCGGAGCCCTACGGGAACCTCTCGAACTCACCGCCGAACCGGCCCAAGTCGGCTGAGCCGATCGAGACTGGCGGGACGGGCGAGCCGCGAGGGTTCGAGGTCCGAAGTTCGAGGTTTTCAAAACTTTGGACTTCGGATCGCGCCTTTCTCGCAAGTCATGCACTTCACGCGCCACGCTCTGTGGTGCTGGCGGACTTTCCCAGCATCCTGGTAAAGTACAGTTCTTTTTTATTGGAAAGTCTTTCCCCCCATGTCCATCCAGTGGTTCCCCGGTCACATGAATACGGCGCGCAAAGAAGCCGCCAAGACGATGGAGGTGATCGACGTCGTCGTCGAGGTGCTGGATGCGCGCATACCAAACGCCAGCTGCAATCCACTGATCGAAGAGCTGCGACTGACCCGCCAACGTCCAAGCCTGAAAGTCCTCAACAAAGCTGATCTCGCCGACCCCGCCGTCACTCAAACTTGGCTCGACCTGTATAATCGTCAACCGGGCGTCAGCGCTGTTGCCCTTTCTTGTCATCATGCGGGCGATGCCGCCAAGCTGCCCCAGTTCTGTCAGCCGCTCGCCCCCCATCGCAACAGCAGCGCAAAGCCTCTACGTATGCTGATCATGGGAATCCCCAACGTCGGCAAATCAACCCTGATGAACATGCTCCTCAAACGCCGCATCGCTCGTGTGGGCGACGAACCAGCCGTGACCAAAGTCCAGCAGCGTCACAAACTGAACGACCGCATGACCGTCACCGATTCACCCGGACTATTGTGGGGGACCATCAAAGACCCTCACGTGGGCCTCCTGCTCGCCACGGTCAACGCCATAGGCCACAAGGTCGTCGATGACGAAGCGGTCGCCGAGTTTCTCGCCGCCATCCTGCTTGCGCGCTATCCTGCCCGGCTCACGGCGCGCTACGGCTTCGCTGTGGAGGGGCTGACTAGTGCAGGCGTGATCGACGCCATCGGCAAAAAGCGTGGCTGCCTATTGACCAGAAGCGGTGGCGGAATAGATCGAGACAAAGCGGCGAGGATACTCTTGTCGGACTACCGCGACGGCACGCTTGGCCGCACCAGCTTGGAGACACCGGCTGGTTGATCTGGTCTCTCTGGTTCATCTGGTCTCTCTGGTTCATCTGGTCTCTCTGGTCTATCCGGTTAGTCTGGTTCAACCAAATAGACAAGACAAACCAAACAAACCAGATCAACCAAAGAAACCAGAGGACGGCGAGTCC
>JANOOS010000294.1:0-2496 GCA_031421455.1 Nitrospira sp. | reverse complement strand
CTTAGCCCCGGCATCGGATGGAGAAATTGACTGAGACCTTGATGGAATTGAGTCGTCAGCTTGTGAGAGGTATGAGATGGCCGGATCTCAAAGAAAATCGTTGACTGTTCCCTCCTGTATCGATCCCATCCTCGCAGCTCGACTGGAAGCCATCAAGCAGTTAGCCGGTGGGCTCTCCGATCGAGTAGCGGTTTTGGATCGCGATTTCAACGTGATCTATGCGAACAAATCCGCGTGGTCTGAAGACGTATCTCATTTGCCCGGCCATCAGGCGAAGTGCTATCAGGCCTTCGCGCACCGGAATGATCCCTGCGGCACCTGTCCAGCGACGAAGATCTACGAATCGCCCGAGGTTCAATCCGTAGCCTGTTCCACCGGAGGGGACGGCACGGCCTGTGGAATGCACCAGGCTTTTCCGCTTGTTTCGAGCAGCGGCGAGGTCGAGTCCGTGCTGGTGTTGCTCAAGGCGCCGCTGAAGCCTGCGAAGCAGGCGAGCGGTGAGCGCGTGGAGCCGAAGTCTGAATCGAAGTTGGGTGAGCTGATCGGTTCGAGTGAACTGATGCGGGAAGTCCATGACATGATCCGGCTTGTGGCAGACAGTTCCGCGACCGTGTTGATTCAGGGAGAGAGCGGCACCGGCAAGGAACTGGTGGCCAAAACGATTCACCGCACCAGCTATCGGCGGGATAAACCGTTCGTCGTCGTCGATTGCGGTTCGCTGCCGGAAACGCTGTTGGAGAGCGAGTTGTTCGGCCATGTAAAGGGTTCCTTCACCGGCGCTCATGCCACCAAACGCGGACTCTTCGAAGAGGCGGACAGCGGGACGATCTTCCTGGACGAGATTGCCGACACGACGCCGATATTTCAGGCTAAGTTGCTTCGTGTCCTCCAAGAGGGCGAGATTAAGCCGGTCGGCGGGACTCAGCGGATTAAGATCGATGCGCGGGTCATCTCGGCGACGAACAAGGATCTGTCCGAGCTGGTGCAGGCAAAAATGTTTCGTCAGGATCTCTACTATCGATTGGCGGTCTTGCCGCTCTACATACCGCCGCTCAGGGAGCGGCGAGAGGATATTCCGCTGTTGGTCGAGCACTTTGTGGCGGGCTCTTGCAAACGTCATAGGCAGCCAGTCCGGCAGGTGTCGCCGAACGTGATGCAGGCACTCACCCAGGCTTTATGGCCCGGCAATGTGCGGGAGCTGCAGCATTATATTGAGCGGGAGGTCGTCACGACGACAGGGCCTGCGTTGAGTTGTCCAGATCTGGTCCCGGCGGGATCGAAGTCTGCGGAGGATGACCTCCGCTCCGTGTCGCGCGGTGCGGTGATGCAAGCTGAACGGATGCGTATCGTTCAAGCGTTGCAACAGGCCGGCGGCAATCGAGTCAAGGCTGCCAAGCTTCTCAAGATCAGCCGGGCAAGTCTCTATAACAAGCTGCGGGATTACAACATTCGTGAAGCATAACCCGCGTTTTTCGAGAAGCGTGCCTCGTTCAAGCGTTTCAGGTTGTACGTTTCTAGTTTCATGTTTCTAGTTTCAAGTTGTTCGTTTCGGACCGTTGAAATTCAGGGGGTGAACCTGGAACTAGAAACTTTAAACTAGAAACCAGCTATTCCGCTCCCGAACGACGCTTTACGCGGCAGAGCAGCGAATTGGCGATCGCCGCAGAAGCGCCATGAATAATGCGAGTTAAATTCAGACGATCTTAGGAGTGGTCTGACCCATCATGCTACAGGCTGCCGATTGAACAATGGGGTGTTTTACCCCATAACGGTAGTTCTGCTGTTCAGTTCATTTCAGATTTTTCCTCCCGGTTCATGCCTCGACCTCAACAAGAATCAATGAGTTATTGAAATGGCCTCTGCGGCACCGACTTGTCAATCAGGCTGGCATGGCTGTTGCTGTCTGTCAGCACTCGGGTTGATCGGAGGCCACAACCGGAGGTGAGGTCGTGGGGGAACAATCTCTCTTGTCCGATCAGGTCATGCAATGTGTGCAGCGGTCATATGCCATCACTCCATTGTCATTAGGGCCTGGAACGTCCGCTTTCCGCGATGCCTTCGGGCATGTAATCATCTCATCAACGACGCCGACGGCAAGCGTGCAATAGGCTAGCCCCGTGCCTCTCATCTGAATATCGGCAATTGCAGAAATTAAATGGAGGACTGTCCATGTCGACCCCTTAACCAACCCCAGCGCCCCAAGCCCCGAAACGCCAATATGTAAACTTTGCCTTCTATAAAATTGACCCGGCCTGGCGGCGCCTCCCTGAGAGTGAGCGCACCAAAGGCAAGCAGGAATTCCTGCGGGCGGTCGAGGACTACACCGGCAAAGTGCTCGTGGTGGCCTACTCCTCGGTCGGGATCCGGGGCGATTGCGACATCATGCTGTGGCGGATCAGCTACGAGCTGGAACTCTTCCAGGACATGACCACGAAGATCTTGGCCTCGGGCCTGGGCCAGTACCTGACCACGCCCTATTCCTATCTCGCGATCACC
>JANOOS010000293.1:0-8945 GCA_031421455.1 Nitrospira sp. | reverse complement strand
GTATCCGACAGCGTACCGTCGCTGGCCGTCACGGTCAGGGTAAAGCTCGGCGTGGTTTCGAAGTCCAGCACCGCGCTGTTGGCCACGGTGATGGCGCCGGTGGCCGCGTTGATCGCAAACCCACCCAGGGCGTTGCCGCCGGTGATGCTGTAGGTGATCGCCTGGCCGTCGCGGTCGAAGTCGGTCCCGGTGAAGCTGTCGCTCACGTTCGTGACCGCGCTGCCGTTGGCACTGTTCTCGTGGAGGGCCACCGTCGCGGCCACGATGTTCGGCGCATTGTCGTTCAGGTTGTTCAGGTTCACCGTGATCGCCGCGGTATCCGACAGCGTGCCGTCGCTGGCCGTCACGGTCAGGGTAAAGCTCGGCGTGGTTTCGAAGTCCAGCACCGCGCTGTTGGCCACGGTGATGGCGCCGGTCGCCGCGTTGATCGCAAACCCGCCCAGGGCGTTGCCCCCGGTGATGCTGTAGGTGATCGCCGCGCCGTCGCGGTCGAAGTCGGTGCCGGTAAAGCTGTCGCTCACGTTCGTGACCGCGCTGCCGTTGGCACTGTTCTCATTCAGCGCCACCGTCGCGTCCACGATGTTCGGCGCATCGTTCGTCGCCGTGACAGTAATCGTGCTTCTGGCGGTGTTGCTCGCGGCACCCGCATCGTCTCTGACGACGACGGTAATCGTCCGGGAACTCGTGCTTGGCGCATCGCTCGAGTTGTTGAAACGAATCGACTCGATCGCCGTCTGATAATTTGCCTTGGTGGTGTCGCCAGAAAGAGTCAGCGTGCCAGTCGCGGGGTTGAACGTGCCGACGATGCCAAGCTGGTTTGTGAACTCGAGAATGTCGGCGCCGGACTGATAGTTTGTCGCAATTTGTATGGTCGCACCTGACAGGTTGGCGCTGTTAACGTCGGTGATGATCGTATCGGCATCCGCAATTGCCACTCCGCCAGTTCCCGCCACATAGGTGGCCGCTTCGGTAAACGAGGTTGGATTGCTCCAACCCGTGGGTTCGGCCGTAATCGTGACATTGTCGATATAAAGGAACTCGTTGTTGTCAAAATTCCCCGTAAGCCGGAAACGGATGGCGGTATTCGCAGACTCATAGCCCGCCAGAGAAACTGTCTGCGTTCCCGCAACGTCGTTCAAATACGACGCCAGCGTGGTATATGACCCGCCGACCCCGGTCGTCGAGACTTCAACCACATAGGTATCCGGGTTGTCTAGATTCCCGCTGCTGGAGAGATCGAAGGACAGCGAAGCATTAATGTGGTTCGACAGGTCAATGGCACGGGCGACGTTCGCCCTGTTCCCGGCCGTGGCGCCGGTGCCGGAGATGTCTGTCAGACGGATCGCATAAGTAACCCCCGCCACGGGCGTGTCGACGACGGCGGCATCCCCCGAAGCGGCCCCCCCGCCTCCCGCATCGTTCTCAATCCAGCCTCCCGACCAGGGAATCGTGGAGCCTGCCGTGGCGCCGGTGTAACTATTGGATGCGAGATCGTCTCCCGCGCTCTGGCTCGCAGAGCTGTCATCCAGGTCGATCCTCGGCAGGTTCGCCTCTCCGCCAGCCACCGCGGTCACGTTGACCACCGAGGTCAGCGTATTGGAGTTCGCCGCGCTGTCATTGACGGTGAAGCTCACAGTCCGAGCCGACGTCGACGGATTCATTGAACTGTTCGAATATTCCACCGCGCGCAGCGCTGCCTGCCACTCCGCGACGGTTGCCGTGGTGCCCACCGAGGACAGGCTCATCACCCCGGTGGCCGCGTCATAGCTGCCGGTGATATTTCCCATCCCGCTAGAATTGGCAAACCAGAGTAGGTCTTGGCCAGCTGCGAAGTTGCCAGTGATCGCCACCGTCGCTGATGCCAGCGTCGCATTGTCGGAATCAGACACTTTGATGCCGGGGTCGATCGCCGCCGGCGCGCCGTTCTCCGTGTAATTGAGCGTAGCGGCGTTCTGCAGGACGGGCGCGTCATTGCCCGCATGATCGAAACTGATATCGTGCAGCGTGATCCGCTGCTGGCCAGGATCGGCGAGCTGGCCAGACTGGTAAACGATGGTGATCGAGGTGATGCCGCTCTGATTGAACGTGAATGTTGCATTACCGGTCTGGTTGGTCGAGCCCTGCAGTCCGGTAACCTTATTGACGCCATCGAACTGAACGGTCGTGGGATCGACCACACTGACGGAGCTGGGGTTGAGAATGGCACCGTTGTTGCCCGTGACGATGACCTGATCCACGAAGCCGGAGGAATCGATGTCGAAGATCGTGAAGCTGACGTTTGACACGCCGCCGCTATGACCGAAATTCATGGTCATGGTGATGGCCTCGTCGCCGATTGTGGTCGATGCGACGAAGTCGGCAAACACCTCCAGCCCTCTCTCTACCGGCGTCAGGCCGCCGGTATTGTTTGACCCGATGACTGGATTGCCGGCAACCAGCCTAGCTGTATCTCCCGTCAGCGTTATGCTCACCGCAGCGCCATCAACAGTGTTGCTGCCGGTCGTGCTGCCAGCGATCCAGCTCGCGGCATCCCAATCCAGCGTGGCCAACACATGCTGGAACGCTGTCTGAGCGCGCGCGCCAAACGCAACGCTGGTTTCGATTTGACCGAAGGCCCGCTCCAGATCCCAGTCGCCGCCCAGCGATTGGTGACCGGTCAGGTCATCGGAGGCGGCAACGTCCGCACCGGTGAGATAGGAAAGGCGCATTGCCGCGTCGCCGCCGCCATCGCCTTTGCCGAAATCGCAGCCGTACACGAGGATGTCGGCGGCGGCGGAGAGATGCTTGCCGATGTCGACGAGCTGCTGTGCGTACTGGTTCCGCATGGTGTCGGAATCAAGCACCGCGATGCCCAGCTGCAGTGCGCCGGCGCTGCCATGGGAAACGATATGGATCGCATCCACGCTCTGGCGGTTCGCCAGGTACTCGGCGATCTGCTGGATGCCGTCGCGCGTTCCATCGAGCAAAACCACGGTGGCGCTCGGATTGACGTCGGCCAGCAGCGCCTCGTAGTCCTCAACAGACGTATCGACAAACACGATTTCAACGCGTGCGGGCGCAAGTGCGCCACTGATCACGTCGATCGTGGAATCGGCGGCAGCTAGCGCGTCGTTCGTGGTCACGCTTGAAACGCCATCCACGTTAATGCCAAGCCCTGTGTTCGAGTAGATGGAGTTTTCGAGGAACTGAACTCCGAAAGCGTTTGAGGTGAATCCGGCGCCGAAGGCATTGGCGCCGATGAGATTGCCTTGGATCGTTCTGTTATCTCTATTGTCTGTCTGAACGCCAACGGTAGTGCCTGATATCAAGTTTCCTCGTCCGACAACCGCGCCACTAGTGGTTTCGCTTATTACACTTGAAGTCTCAATCGATCCGGTGGTGACTTCCAATAGCCAGTCTGCGTGCTCAGTGGTATGCCCCGTATGGTCTTTGCTAGAGACGACATCGACGCCGGTGAGATTGTCTACGGTGTCGATTGCCAGTTGCCCGGCTTCGCTCTGGCCGAAGCTACTACCGTCGATCAAGAGATCGGCGTCCGTCGACAAGCTCTGGCCGATCTGTTGAAACTGCTCGGCGTAACTCGTGCTGATTGAATGTTGGATCAGAAAGCTGGAGCTGAGGTGCATCCCAGCTTCGGTGCCATCATCGATCAGATTGACAGGATCGATGCTCGTATGATCGGAGAAAATATCCGCCATCTGCTCGACCCCGTCGTGGTTAGGATCGAGTATGTGCGCTTCCACGTCGGGACTGATGCCGTCGAGCAGCTGTTGGTAGTCGAGTACATTCGTGGACACAAACAGCATCTCCTGGCGGGTGGCCGATACGTCAAGCGCCTCCAGGGCGTCGAGAAGAGCCTGATCAGCAGTGGCGGAAGGTTCGCTGGTTGGTGCGTCGATTGTCGCCGCGTCATCAGCCGAGAAGGAATCCTCAGCCTGGTTTTGGGCGATTTGTTCGGTAGTCACGATGCTGGCGGTGGCTACAGCAGCCCCGTCAAACATGATGCGCGATTCGAGCGACAGCAATGAGCCGCCGAAGATCGACGGGGTGACAGCCGCGTCCGTGGAGGTACGACTGTCCCTTTGCGCCGGCTTGATTGTTTTTTTCTTCTGCTTACGCGGTGTGCTCATGGCATAGCGATGAAACTATGAACTGAAAATCACTACTAAAATTGCAAGGATGGTGCCAGCTCACGCAATGAGCTCATTTTCCTTGTTGGGGGCGCGAAACCTACTTAATGGGGATGTTCATGTGGGACCAAAGAGTGTCCTTCAGGGCCACTTTTGGGCTGATCCCACGCATGTATTCTAGGCGCCACTTTCTCGAATGAAGATGCGGGCGCTCTGTTGCCACACTCGTTGGGCAAAGCTGATCCGAGGACCCTTCACGAGCACGATCCCTCGCACGGCTTGGTTCCACCGGGGCGGAGAGTCGACGAGATGCAGGGTAATGCGATAGACAGAGGTTTCCGGTTTCAATCGATGATGGGCATCTTCTTGAACCGCTACGTCTCCGCCGTAGAGAGATGCGAGGTAGGGCACCGTGAAACTGCTTTCGTCGCTGTCACGAATCTCGACCACCTGTGCCTCTAAACTCGGCCGATCCGCACCCTGGGGAATGAATCGAGCCGATTGACCCTCGTGGAGATAACCGACCTCTGTCTCGGGAGCCAGCGCGTGCAACTCTTCGCCCGCCGGATCGATCATGTATGCGAGCGGCAACTCCTTGTTGATCCACTGTCCCACATGCAGCGCCTCCGCCCGATCGGTCACCACTCCTGCAATCGGCGCCGTGAGTACTAGATTCTGCTGCTGTTCCAGTAGGCCTTCGAGCTGAGAGAGGCGAGCCTTCAGAGTTTCCAACGTCACCTGGTGCTGTGCAAGCTCTTGCCGGTCGATGAACTGGCGCCGGCCCCTGGATCGCTCGACCTCGATTCGCTTGCGTATTAACGCCATATCCTTTTCAAGCACCGGCGATTCCACCGTAACCAGCCTGTCCCCCACCCCCACTCGCCGCCCTTCTTTCAGCGCCAGTTCGACGATCCTCCCCGATGCCGGCGCATAGATTGTGGCATGCGGTGTCGATTCCAACACCGCAGGGAGGCTGATGCGATCGGACCAGGGAATGAATAGCGCCGCCATCAGAAAGACCAGACCGCCGACCGATACCCATACTCGGCCCCGTTCACGCATCGCTCCACGTAGACTCCACCAAGCCTTGAGCTCGCCCACGACCGGGAGCAGAATAAACCAGCCGATTTCGACCGCAAAGAGGATGAGCCCTAACAACTTGAAAAAGAACTCGTAGACCACGAAGGCGATGCCGAGAAACAGCATGAAGCGATAGACCCACACGCCCCAGGCAAACCAGATAAAAAATCGGCGGTGGGCAGCGGCAACCGGCTCGGGCATCGGGACATCTAGACCGAGAAGAAGCCGCCGTAGCTGCCACCGCCCGAAGGCAAAGGCTCGCTCGTGCAGGTTGGGAATGTCCAGCAAATCGGAAAGCACATAATACCCATCGAATCGCATGAACGGGCTGAGATTGATGGCAGCGCCTACCATCAGACTTGTTGTCGCCACGATAAACACGAGGCTCCGCACCACGCCATCGTCGAGAAAGTTCCACGCAAATATCGCCAGCGCAGCCAACGCACATTCGACGACCATCCCGGCTGCGCCAATGGCGGCACGCTGGCGACGGGACGTCAGTTTCCACGCATCGGAGGTGTCCGAATACAGCATCGGCACCATCACCATCATGGCGACACCCATGGTGGGAACGCGACAGCCATAGCGTGTCGCCGTATAGGCATGCCCCAGTTCATGAAACACCTTGACGACGACCAGACAGAGAACGTACAGCACGAGGCCTTGCGGAGTGAAAAAATGCAGGATGGTGGCTATGAAGGTGTCCCACTGCCGCGAAACGAGGTAGATGCCTGCCAGCCCGATACACGCAATGATCCAAGCAGTCGTTTTCGAGAAAATCCACTCGACGAAGGGTAGGGTCGCACGAAGAAATCGATCCGGTCGGACCAACGGAATCTGGAAAAATAGATAGTGGTGGACGAGCCACATCAACCACTGCGGTTTTGTGGCTTCGGCTTGATCCACATAGGCCCGGTACCCGCCTTCCGGCGGATCACGCATCAGATGGTTGGCGTACAAAAAACGGAGAAGGTCCTCGACATCCTGCTTCGTGGCCCGGCAGGTCGTGTCCGTATGGATCTGCGACAGGACAGCCTCCGCCGATCGGCCGCTCCAACGCGAAAGAATCTGATAGGCGGCCCAGCCGATTTGAAAATATTTCCCACGAACCGGATCGACGACAACCCACGTTGGCGAACCGTTGGCGGACGAGGCGCCAGCGATAAGCTGGAGATCCTCCCGCAACAGCGGCAGCAAAGCCTCCGGCTTTGGGGATGGGGACTGTTTCATAGGCCAATCCAAGGCCGGATGGCGGAGATCGGGCGACGGAACAGATAGGTGAATAGCGTGACCGTCTCTCCGTAAATTTTGGCGCTTCCTTGCCAACCGATGCGGAACTCCGAGGCCCCCTGCCCAAGCTGAGCCGTCACGCGGTAGGCCAACATATTATTCGGTAAGACCTCGGCGTGGTAGCTCGCATGACTCACCGTGGCAGGAACGCTGGAAAATGGATTGGCATTCAGGAACAGCGCTACCGACGCGCCTTCGCGCAGAACAATCGCATCCTCCACCGGCAAATCGATCCGCACCTCCAGCTGTTGGGGATTCGCCAGTTCCATAATACGTTGACCGACCACAACCGGCTTTCCGATCCAATCGGACTTGTCCGTGTAGAGCAAAAGTCCAGCTTGCTCGGCCTTCACCTCAACCTTTGCCAACCGTTCATGCGTATAGTTCCGCTCGGTTTCTCGCAACTCGACTTCGGCTTTCAACAACGGAACCTCGGATTTTTGTTCAGCGTCCACAAATGAGCCTTGCACTGCACGTCGATACTGCGCCATCCCCACATCGAGATTCCGTTCCGCGACTTCGTATTCGCTTCTGAACGTCGTGTCTTCGTATTTGAACAACACTTGGCCTTTGGACACCACGGTGTTGGGAAGGACAAAAATTTCGGCGATGACCCCGTCAATCGGCGCACTAACGATTGAAGGATCCTTCGCAATAATCTTCGCAGGCGCCAGCGTCGACATAGGGACGGGAATGGCCAGTGCGCTCAGCATTACAACCGCGAGTGCCCACGTCATGGTCCGGTTCAGCCCCCATCGCCATCGCCGAGCATTCGATGGACCAACGGCACGCCAGGCGTAGGCATAGGCGTCACCGAGACGTTGCAGGACCGTCACTTCGTGGTCCACCCATGGCTCGTCCCTGGTCAGCCACAGGCCGCCGATGATCTGTCCCCCCGGGTGCTTTAGAGGGCACCAGAGTCCATGCTCTAGGGTGAATTCCTTCCAGTCCGGTCTGAGCTCCTCAGGGCAATCCTCTTCCGTGACATGACTAATCTCTGGACCTGTCGAGATCTTGCGCAATTCACCAATCAATCGCTCAGTCCATTGCATCAAGGGCACGGTGCGATCCATCACCGGAACGCTCGATGCGGCTCGCACCTCATAGCTCTGCGTAGACGGGGTCGGCGGGATAAGCAAAATTGCTTGTCGATAGGGAACCAACCGACGCGTTTCGTTGACGAAAAAGAATTGCAGTTCTTGCTGGGTCCGGGCGGCACGAACCATCCCCTCCAGCTGAAGCAGCATGGTGAACGACGTGTTCCTCTGCGGCGGGCTGGTGGGAGTGACTTCTGTTGCGACCATATCAGCGTGAAAGCCCTGTGAATGAAGCGGCCCCGCTCATTCCTGCGAGCACATTGTTGGGCTGGGTGCGAAACAGGCCTTTCACTTTCACCGTTTGACTGGCTGGATCCACATTCGCGCCGATGTCCTGCACCACAGCGGGATACCGGAGTCCCGTTTCATCGAGGGCGTACTCGAAACGCAGGCCGATCTTCAGCCACGCGAGGGCTCGCGACGGCAGAATCAGCTCGATCTCGAGCAGGCTATCATCCAATAGACTGATGAGCGGGTCGTTGGGAAAGACATTCTCATGTTCGTTTACGATCATTTTGACGACCCGCCCGGGAAACGGGGCGCGCACCGTGCAGCCTTTCACGTTCACTTGCGCCACGTTGATGGCGGCGAGGGCTTTGTCGGCGTCGGCCTGCGAGACCTCGAGTTCGAGGGTCCCCACGGAATCGTGCGCGGCGAGCCGAAGGTTGTTCTCGTAGGTCAATTTCTTGCCGCGATGTTCCGCCTCCGCGCTCGCCAGTTCCGCCTCATACTTCGAACAGTCGAGGGCCACCAGGAGGGCGCCTTTTGTAAACCGCTGGCCCTCCTTGAAGGGCAGCTGGCTAATCCGGCCCTGGACCTGGCTGGCTAACGTCGCTTGGGCGGTCGCCTTCACCACGCCGCGGATCGTGCTGAGTTCTGCCGCGCTGCTTGCGGGCTTGTGATCTGATTTGGCGCCGGCTGTCGCGAGCACGATCGGCAACAGAAGCCACAGGCTCATGATCGAACCACCGATAAAGGGCCAGCCAAGACGGGTCATTTTAGCAACTCCTTACTCTTCGCCCATCGCGTGCGCAGTTCAAGGGCCAGATCGGACACACTCTGTTCCTGCGTCAGGTCGTTGGGCAGGACATCTTCTCCGACGGCGGCGAGGAGCGACCCCCACGCGGTTTGCAGCCCCGCCTCCACGGTATCGGCGCGCAGTTGCGCCGCCACCTGATTGACACGCTCGCGCAGCATGGCCTGCTCACTCACCCGGGACGTCCGCCAGGCCTGACGTGTCTGCTCCGTAATTTGGGCCTGCGTGTCATGATAGAGCTTCGCCGTCGACGCTTCCGTCTTCGCTTGCGCGACCTGCGCGACGCTGACATGCACTTGCGACATGATGGCC
>JANOOS010000292.1:0-2281 GCA_031421455.1 Nitrospira sp. | reverse complement strand
AGGCCGCTCGATTTCGGCCACTGGGCTGCGCACAAGCTTGAATCGATGACCTCGTATCGGCTGCACCATGGAGAAGCGGTCGCTATCGGCATCGCCATCGATTCGCGATATTCAACAGAGATTGGGTTGTTGAGCGATCAGGCCCTCGATCGAATTCTTCGCCTGCTCGATGGGTTGGGACTTCCATCGTGGCATCGCGCACTTGACCTTAAGGGACCGGACGGGCGACTGAAGATACTCCGTGGCCTGGACGAATTCACAGAACATATCGGCGGCGACCTGACCATCACCCTGCTGAAACAGATCGGCGAAGGCACTGAGGTCGATCGGATCGATCACACCGTGCTCCGGCGAGTAATCTCCTGGCTCAAGAAGAGGCATTTGAGCCGATGCGCCTCGAAATAGCGGGCCGTCCCCATCTAACCTATTGCACGAACATCCATCCGGGGGAAACCTGGATCGAGATCCGGCGTAACCTTGAACAGTATGTCCTGCAAGTCCGTGACAAAGTCGCTCACCATTGCGCTTTTGGGATCGGCTTGCGACTCTCGGGCCAGGCGGCACATGTGCTTTCCCAACCGAATAATTTGAGCGATTTTCGCACGTTCCTCAAAGACCACAATCTCTATGTGTTTACGATCAACGGATTTCCTCACGGCACATTTCATGGAGCACGGATCAAAGAGCAGGTGTATTTGCCGGACTGGCTCGACGAGGAAAGGCTTCATTATGCAGACCGACTGGCGCGTATCCTTACGACCTTACTAACCGACCATTCCGATATCGATGGCAGCATCAGTACAGTTCCAGGAGCGTTCAAGTCGCGTGTCCGATCACCGGGCGATGTCTCCGTCATAGCCGGCAGGCTTCTGCAGCATGCCGCGACCCTTCACCAACTGAAAGAAGAGACAGGCCGGCGCATTGTCTGTGCGTTGGAGCCGGAACCTTGCTGTCTGCTCGAAACGGTCTCCGACACAATCACCTTCTTTAAGACTCATCTCTTCTCGCCGCCGGCGGTTGCAACCCTGTCCGGACTGACCGGCCTCACGACCAGCCAGGCCGAAGAAGCCCTTCATCGGCACCTCGGCGTATGCCTGGACGCGTGTCATGCCGCCGTAGAGTTTGAGGACCCGGATGAGGCCCTCTCAGGACTCCGTGCCGCCGGTATTGGTATCGCAAAGATCCAGCTCAGCGCAGGCCTCCGCCTCCCGCGCGTCGATCGCGAGGCACTCGCCGCACTCCGTCCATTCGCCGAATCGACCTACTTGCACCAGGTCGTGGAGCGCCGGGGCAAGGAATTGATCCGTTATGAAGATCTGCCGGCGGCGTTCGACAATGCCGGCCATGAACCAGCGACGGGTTCCGATGAAAAAGAATGGCGCATTCACTTTCATGTCCCGCTGTTCCTCGATAGGCTCGGCCCATTTGAGAATACACAACCCTTCCTCTCCCGCCTGCTCCGGCTTCAAGTCGAACAGGCTCCGACGGCCCACTTGGAAATCGAAACCTATACCTGGGACGTCCTCCCTGAAGAGTATCGCGGGATGTCGGTGGTCGATGCCATCACCCGTGAGATGCAATGGGTGATAAAATCGCTCACATTATGAACTGGGCAGTCGCCCTTCGACTAGGCCGCGTCTCGAACCTCCCCACCCTATGGACGAATGTCTTGGCCGGCACAGTGCTGGCCGGTTCCACACCAACGCCAGTCCCGCTGGGCCTTCTCCTTCTTGCCATCTCTCTTTTTTACATGGCCGGCATGTATTTGAACGACGCGTTTGATCGGCACTTCGACGCCGCTGCCTACCCGCAACGGCCTATCCCCTCCGGCGCCGTCGCAGCCGGAACCGTCTTTACGATGGGGTTTCTGGGACTCGGTGCCGGTGAACTGCTGTTGATCGTCGTGGGATATGGAATAGAGGGAGGTCTGGGATGGCCGCCGGTGATCGCAGGGCTCTCTCTGGCGGCAACCATCGTCTATTACAACGCGCACCACAAGGGCAACCCGCTCGGCCCGCTCTTGATGGGCCTCTGTCGGGCGCAGATCTACCTGGTCACAGCCCTGGCCGTCGCCCCCGAGTTGTCTCAACAGGTATGGTGGGGAACAGCTCTGCTGGCGGCCTATGTCATCGGATTGAGCTACGTGGCGCGGCAGGAAACGCTGACCCGTATGGCGAACCTCTGGCCGCTGGCGTTCCTGGCAGCGCCGCTTGTCTATGGCCTCCCTGGAGCGCTACGCAGTATGGAACACGCGATGATCTATATGAGCTTTGTTGCATGG
>JANOOS010000291.1:0-4082 GCA_031421455.1 Nitrospira sp. | reverse complement strand
GCATGCTTCAGCGATTCCTTGGCATGCTCGAGCGCTTCCTTCGCGTGGGCATCGGTGCTTCCCTTTATGGCTTCTTCCAGATGCGTGATGGCTTCTTTCTCGTGGGCAATGCCTTCCTTGGCATGCTTGATCGTTTCCGTGACATGCGCGTTTTCTCCTGCGAAAACGGCACTCGACGCGCCTCCTGCGATAAGCCCGCAGATTGCGACTGCCATAACGACGGCTTTAATTCGGCTCATAACCCCTCCTCTATGTGATGATGAATGTGTAACCAGGACCGGATCATACATCAACGACAGACCTTTGTTAAGGCAACAACTTCAGTCGCGGCGGAATAAGACGGAGAGGGGGAAGGGGGAAGCGTATACCCCAATCCATCTGCTCATCGTCAGCAGCCTTTTGAGTTAACTCCCTTTGCAGCGCCCTACTTCATCACTTCGCCGGTGCAATGCCAGCCGTTACCCTTGACTCCATTCACTGCCGAGATCAATTGATCCTCTTTGACCTTCGTCCCATCCAGTGTAACCATGGCATGGCCCTTCATACTCTTGAGGTCCACCGCCTTCACGCCGGGCAGTTTCGTTAATGCCGCTTCCACATCGCCAAGATAGGCCTCGCAAAATTTTCCGCCGAGCATCAATACGATCTTTTGTTCGCCGGCAAAGACCGGCGTCGCCATTGCACAAGCTAATCCGATCAGACAGCCAACCTTGATGATTGCATTCATGGTCATTCCTCCTGATGATTTATGCTGAGTTTCCTCTCTCCGCAAAGCTGAACGTAACGACCCAGGTAGATAGACTGAAGGCAGAAAGCTATTAGGGGGAGGGCTTCTTGCGCAACGAGGATTCATCGCCACTGTGTGGGCAAGAGGCGCGGCTCTTTCCTCTAGCCCCTAGCCTCGCGCCCCTCGCCTGGCCTGTTGGCACGCTTTTGCAACGAACCGTCATGAACAATGTGGCCTAGTCCACCCAGATGACGGTTAAGGCCATGGCTTGGGCCGCGTCGCGCCGTTTGGCATCGCTGGTGATGAAGGGAATCGTCAGTCCTGAGGCTGTTTGAAACATGATTGCTGACGCAATGTGCAGGGCGTCGAGCGTTCTGACATCCGTTTTCTGGACCAGCTCCTCGGCTTGCCGGAGGACGTGCTCGCTCACTTCCACGAGTTCCCAATAGGCCCGATCCTTGCCCAACCTCGAACGGATGGCGAGAAAATCCCGCGGCGTAAGTTCACCGCATGCCCGCCGCCGGCTGAGTGCCGACAGGGCTTCGACCGGCGCGACCGCTGAAGAGAGAAACCGAAACCGTTGAAGAAGCCGGCGCGTGGTGCCTGAGCCCTCCTCCTTGACATACCGTTTCACCAACACACTGGTATCGAAGTAGGCCCAATGACGCGCGGTCACTTTTCCTCTCTGTCCACGACAATCGTGCGGGACAACGGCACGCCACGCACCGATCGAGGGCTCCACGCCGGGAGCACTCGGCTGTTCGATGCCGCGCGCAACAACCCCGCAGACTCCAGCCTCCGAATGGCGGAACTCGCGTCATCGGAGGCCCCGATCAGCTTCACGACAGCCAGAGGCTTGCCACGTTCCGTCAACAGAACTTCCTTGCCTTGCTTGACGGCCTTCATCAACTGGGAAAATTTCTGATTCGCCTCGCGTAGTCCCATTTGCACGGGATATCCTCCTCAATGTAGTGATGAGCCTACATTAGGCCTGACCGGAGACGCCTGTCAACACATAGCGCCTGCACCGCCGGAAGGACGCACGCAGTAAGGGGCGATCTCTGGCATCAATCCTGGAGTCTGTGAGTCGCCGGCATCTAGCCCGCATTATTCATGAACACTTCTGCCGCAATCGCCAATGTTCAGGCGAGAGGCAGGAGGCTTGGGGCTAGAGGGAAGAGCCATGTTTCCGACCGGAAGTCTTAGCCAATTGCCTCCTGACAGAGCCATCAAGACAATGTTCCGACCCCAACATGACAAATGGTCTATATAGAGGGGGCAGGGTATCCTGCCCCCTTCGACTCAGACTGCAACAGATACGGCATGCGCGCTACTATTCCGGCATACCGTGATCGTCGAGCCGCCGGTCAACTATGACGAGGCTTGGTTGCCGGCCAAGCCAGTTCCAGGAGCAAAGATCATTACGCCACCGAGAAGTGCCCCAGGTGCTCCAACATTCTGGACCGTATCCTTAACCTGATTATCTGCCGCATTGATGATAGAGAGAGAGTTGTCGATGCTATTAGATACCACGATGTATTTCGCTTCCCCCGGAGTCCCGACCGGTGCACCGGTCGGCGTTTGTGCCAGGACATCGAAGCTGTGAGCGCCGGTTGCCACAAGGGGGATTTCTCGCAAGAGGGTTAGAACTGGTATCGCTGCAGTTAGCGTGGACGAATCGAAGGCAAATAGTTGATTCTTCTTCGTTGCTGTTGCTGCGTTCCCAGCCAGGATATAGAACCGATTGCTATCGGGCGAAAACTTGAACGAACCAGGAGACGTGCCGGCCAACTGAGGAATGTTAAAATTGGTCACAGGGTTGCCAGCCGTTCCGAGATCGATGACGCCCAGTTTGGTCCCAGTTGATGGGGTAGTGTCCCCACGTAACAGGAGGAATCGACCGTTCGGTGAGATTCCAAATGAGGTATAGGGCGAACCAGCCAAATCGAATATGGGCGTAACTGCAAATGTCGTAGGATCGATTTCCGAGATCTCTCCATACCCCTCCTGGATGCTATAGACTTTTTGCGTTAGCTTAGACCAGCGAATGCCGTGGGGCGCGGAAGCATTCGGGGTGAATGGAATGGTGGGCCCTGTAAGTATCTCACTGTCGCAGGGCGTGGCTTCTTTCGCATCTCTGCATAGATCGATACGGGCGATCATGTCCCCATAGGTGGGAGACAGTTCGTCGTCGTCGATGACTGCGATTTCCCCGGCATCTTCGCTGGACACAAACACGCGCTTAGGAACTCCGGCACCGGAGGAAAATGCGGCCACCTTATGGCCATCGGCCAAAACGCAAACCGTTCCCAAAGCGACGGGATCGACACCTCCCGGACCGAAATGAGAGTTGTGAACCGCTGTAACTGAACCGCCCACAAGAGGGCCGCCAACCCGCAACGGGTTGTTGCAGTTAATCAGATCGTCGCCAGGGGTCGTCGTCGGTGTCGGCGTGGTGCGGTTGTCACCATCGTTCATAATCCAGATGACTTCGCCATCGTTCGGGTCACGATACAGATGGACAGGCCTCGTGCCTGTTGCCAGATTGAGTTTGCGGAATGGTGTGGCTGCGGTCTTAGGATCGATCGCCGCAACTTTGCCGGCAGCTCCGAGATTCGTGAAGATCCAGTCCCCATCCGAAAGTTGCATATCACCCAACGCGACTCCCTCGAAGTCTGTCGATGGAATGGTATTTACCACAGCATTGCCCGAATCACCCTTGAGCGAAACGCTAGTGAGCGTACTGTTCCCCGTGTTGTTCACGAAAACCATGGGGCCTGAGAGCCCAGCGCTGCCGCCAGGAGCGATAGTGTTATTGGTCGATTCTCCCGAACTGCAACTGACGAGGCCAATCAACGCCATCCCGAGTATTGCCGTCGTTGCCCCAGTGATAACTCATGTCCGATTTGTATTCGCTTTCATATGGCCATCCTTTTTTATTTCCGTGTGGGGGCTTCCTCGTGGGAAGCCCCCTTGTTACATCGCTGAGACATGACTAGAAAAACTTGAACGAGGCGGCCCTCTGGTGGTGATCCCGCCGGTAAGATCTGTAGCATGCGATGTGGTACTGAGATGCCAGGAGAGGAATTCTGTCGGAGTAACGGACGGTCGCCATGACCGGCCAGAGGAAGATGGGTTGTCGATGCTGTCGCAGTGCCATGCGCAGGAACCATGGGTGTGCTGCGCCGCGCTCGAATGAGATTGCGGACAGTGGGGCGTCGTCCATTGCGGCGTGAGGCTTCCGTACAGAGTAGAGACGGACCCAGCCAGCCAGAGCACGACACAGAGGCTCGCAATCGCACGGGAGAATTTTCCTCGTCGATTCTCTGTTCGCACCTGTAAGAACGCGCTGATC
>JANOOS010000290.1:0-5291 GCA_031421455.1 Nitrospira sp. | reverse complement strand
CTTGCTCGTGAAGGATGTCGTACGGGCTTCGGCCAAGGATCCCGAGGGTAGGGGGGTGGGGGCCGCATTCAAGGAATTGTTCCGCAATCCTGTCATCCGCATCGGAGACACCGGCAGCGGTTCTCGCAGTGTGATGACCGTTGCGGCAAATGCGGTGTTACGGGGTACAGTCGGAGAGATGAAGAATCCCTACAAAATCTACCTGTCGTCGGCCACCTGCATGAACCTGGTGAAACTTGACGCGGCGCTCAAAGCCATCGTGGTTCCTGAGGGCATGAAAGCCAATTATATGCTCATTTTAGCTGGAAAGATCGTGGACCATACCACCATGGAATATTTGCACGGGTTCCAGGATCGAGCCATCGAAGCCGGCCACACCTGTGTTCTCGTCGGATTGGAGCATTTCCGTGGGCTCTCGGACCACGTGCTGGCCGATCGTGTGAAGCAAGTTCCCGGTAACCTCACGGCCTTTGCATGAGGACATATAGATTGCGCGGAAGCACACGCAGTTACTATGCCAAACTCGAAAGAAAGGAATGCCGAAATGCCAGCTAGTATCTATGTCGCAGACGATGAGCCTCTACTTTTGAACGCACTTGTAAAGCGACTGTCTCAGGGCCAGCACAAGGTCCGGGGCTTCAAGTCCGGAGATGAACTCTTGGCCGAGGTTGAAAAAGGCCTGCCAGATCTTCCCGACCTGATTCTCCTCGACGTGAAGATGCCTGGGAGAACGGGGCTCGAAATCCTGGAGGTACTCCGCGCGAAAGCGCGAGATGCGGTGGTGATCATTCTGACTTCATATGGCACAGTCGAAGAGGCAGTCGAGGCCATGAAGCTGGGGGCCTATGATTTCATCATCAAGACCGTGGATCTCCAGCTGGTCGAACCGGTCGTGAACCGGGCATTAGAGTATGTCGCGCTACGCCGTCAGGCAGCGGGCAAGGATAAAGTCGGTCACTAGAGATTGTCGGCTCGTCGTACAAGTTCTCGGCATGGCGGCGACGCAGCAGTGTATCGCCCATATCAGGGATGCCTCCGTGTGGCTTTCCGTCACTGAGCAGTCGAACATCCGCTTTCCCATGACTTCCGTTCCGTCACACTCTGACACAATAATTCTCATGGTGGACATTGCAGAGAGATGTTTGACAATGGGTGGATCTAAATCCTAGGCACTGACAAGAGTGCAACGGAGACTCCATGTACAAACATGTCGCTCGCCTGTTCAATAATCTTCCGATTCTTCACAAGTTACTCCTCATCTCTACGATCCCTCTCGTCTCCCTCATCCTTGCCAGCGTATTGATATACGTCAGGGTGCAAATCATTTCGCTGGATGAAGAGCGGCTGAACAATACCTTTCTTATGAGGGAAGCGACGTCCCAATACATGAAGCTGATGGTCGATATGGAGACGGGCTTTCGAGGATATGTCTTGACCGAAGATGCTCGCGATTTCAAGCCGTATCAGGAGGCGCTGAAAAACATTCGCGGAATTGAACACAACCTGGAGGAGAGGCTTTCAGCGGACCAACTACAAAAACTCAAGGACGCTGAGGTCATTGTCAGCCGGTTCGTTGCAGAGAAGGAGGAACTTGTCCGAGACATTCAATCGGGCAAAAAGTCGCTCGCGCTTCAGTATATCAAAGAAGGGGGAGGAAGAGTCTTGATGTCGGGTTTTCGGGATTGGATGGCGCAACTCGAAAAATTTGAGCAGCAAAATGCGTCGGACGAGTTCGCTAAAATGAGTCTCGATTTCACATCGGTACTTCTTGCAATTTTAGGTGGTGGCCTATTCACCTTTGCGCTCATGCTCGGTACGCTCTTTCTGATAGCCCGATCGATTGCGATTCCCCTGGCCAATCTGTCGAAGGCCGTGAGCGCTTCATCCGGCGCACTTTGTCCCATTATTCCTGAGCTGGACCGGAAAGACGAGATCGGGAAGCTCTCAGGAGTGATGCGAGAAATGAGTCAGCAGGTTCGGGAACATTTTGATCACGTGACGCGATCTGAGGTCTCCCTCCGGACACTCAACCAGCATTTATCAGAATCTGAATCGAAATACCGCGGTCTGGTGGATAACGCGCCGATCGGCATCTTTATGACGAAGGGGATGCAGGTCACGTTCAGCAATCGACATAATCAAGTCTTAGCCGGGCTTGATCCTGACGAACAGGTCGACCCCGCCGCTTTCCGTGCACGAATTCATCCTGAAGATGTAGGCCGTGTTCTGTCGGAGTTTTCACAGGCTGTCGTGGCGAGCCGACAGTGCGAACTGATTTTCAGGTTTGTTCACATAGACGGAGTCGTACTGACTATTTTGAGCCGGCGCGTGCCGATATCGGATTTCGACAACCCCGCTCCGATCTATGTGGCATTCAATATCGACATTACGGCGCTCAATACCCTGCAATCACGATTAAGCCGGACCGAGAAGCTGGCGACATTGGGACAGATGGCAGCCGGCATTGCCCATGAGCTCAGGAATCCCTTGGTCGGGATCGGCTCGACGGCATCGCTGTTATTGGATGAGTTCGAGCGGTCCGATCCAAGGCGTGAGGAGATCAACATGATTCTCCACGAGGCCAAACGAATGGATCGGATCGTGAACCAGATTGTGGAGTATGCGCGGACTCGCGAGCTTATACTGGTTCAATTTGTGTTGTCCGACCTCATCAACCGTGTCCTCAAGTTGCTGAGTGGGCAACTGGTGGCTAAACATCTCAAGGTCCGAACTTCCATATCTCAGGCAGCCGACCATCTGTATGCCGATCGAGACCAACTGGAACAAGTGCTCTTGAACGTCATCGACAACGCGATCGATGCCTCTCCTAAGTACGGATTGTCCATGGAAATCGCGGCGTATAAGCTCCTTCACCAGGAACAACCAGGCATCATGATACAAATCCGAGATGCCGGCAAAGGCATCCCGGCAGAGGCGCTGTCCCGCGTATTCGAGCCATTTTTTACGTCCGGGAAACGTAACGGAACCGGATTAGGGATGGCTATTTGCAAGAACATTATCGACAGGCATCATGGATATATCCATCTGACGAGCGCGGTCGGAGAAGGCACTGTCGTGAGCATTTGGCTGCCGTCAACTCAAGATGTTCAGTTGGTAACGGGCTAGCCCAATTTTGAATGGTGCAGGAAGCGGTGGAAACTATAAAGTTGAGGGCCTGCGACTTCACAATCAAGTCGGTGGATCATCGATGAAGTCTTGCAGCTGGCCAGCTATAAGAAGATGTTGGCTGCCGAGCAGCTCGGTCTCACTCGTTTCTCTCTCGATAGGCCTATAAAGGTTGCAGATGCCAGACTAATTTGTTCTTGGATGTAATTGAAGAAGTATCCCGCCGGTGAGTTATCGCAGTGCTGCTGCGACTCATGCTCAGCGCTACATGTCTAGACTGCATTCCTCAATAGAACCCCCACGGGGTGACATCATCGTGTCTTGATCGAGCGATTACCTCTATCTTCTTGTCCCATAAAAAAGCCGATCCGCCATCCCGTCTTATGACGGGGGCGGATCGGCCTTACTCACGGACCTGTTAAACGACTAGCTCAGCCAGCAGCCCTCGTAAAGACGGGGATGATGGCGCCGGCGATGCTGTTGATGTGACGATTGCCTGATTCGTCCCAAGACATCACCAAGCCACCGAAGCGTTGCTCCGGATCGTTGACCATGTCCATCAACCGCTGGACTTCCCAGAGCGAGTCTCTGGAGTCGAGCTTCACGTCTTTGGTTTCCCCTGGCATGATCGGTGACTCATCTTCCATATGCAAACCATCTTGAGCCATGATCTCCGCCGGATAGGTTGGATCCATGTTGTTGGCCACACCTACCTTGTTGAGGAACCGGATGCCTGCTGTCGTGAACTCACCGATCCTAAGGGGCACCTCACCGCTGTTCGTGACCTGGAGCGTCATACGCAGGGCGCGACCAGGAACATCGTAGTCAGCAGCGAGCACCTTGATCGTGAGGTCAGACTTCAAATGCGTTGCCTTGATCTTTGGTTCACCGGCCTGGAGAGGTACGGTGTAAGGGTACGAGTGGTCCGTAGTGAAGAAACCAATCGCGATCAAAGCGAAGGTCACCACTAAAACTCCAACCGCGACCACTCGGTCCACCGGGTCGTTCAGCAGTGCGTCTCCACCCTCTTGCGCCAGCACTCGAGCGCGAATCAGGAACATCGGTCTGATCATGAACCAGCCGATCCATGCGAAGCCGAGACCACCCCAGAGGGCATGCCAGAAGATTCCGGCTGCCATGCCTGCAGTCTCCGTATCGATAGTTCCACCAACCAACAGTTTTGCAGGATTGGTGAAGTCTTTATAGTTGCCCGTGATATCCATCCAGCCCCCTGGACCTGCAACTGGACCAGCCCCCATGACGGCCAACATTGGGTGGATGTGGTGATGACCAGGCAACCGGCCCCGCAACTTGATCACGTATTCGTAGTCCCCACCGAGCTCCATTGGACCAGATGTGAACATTGGGGTTCCGTTGACTTTGGAACTGAGGCGCGTGAACACCGAACTCGGGCTGCCCACGTTGATGAAGGTACGGTTCGGCTTGACCACGGCTCGTGGCCAGTCTTCCGCGATATGAATCTTGCCGGACAGCATTGCTTCATCGTTAACTGCGGTCTTCTGAGGATTCCACTTTGTGTCGTACCACTGCGCGGTACGCATCCGCAGGAACGGTTCCTGAGAACGCTCACCGTGGGCGGCAGCAGGAGTGGCATTGAACACCAGGGTGAGCCCCAGCGTCGCCATCCCAAGGGAGCCGATCACGCACAATTTAAATATGTTTTTTGCGTTCATGATTTCCCTTCCGCAAGTGTTCGCGCCGAAGTCAATTTTGGTGCAACTCCGTCCGGCGTGCCATGCCTAGCTGCATATTCATCGGTGCCGACGATCATGACATCATTCTTGCGTGACATGACGCCACGTTTGCCCTTGACCCAGAAGAAGGCTTGGCCGACGAAGTGCCCAATTTGCCACCAAATGGTGTAGACCAACATGGAAACAAACGCTGAGAAAAATGCGGAGATCCACACGGTGTGTCCGCCGAATGTGCGCAACGAACCTACTTCGATGATGCGGATATACTCAGGCGTTCCCGTCCGGACATAGGTGAAGCCCATGTAGTCAGCCAAGGAAAGCAGCTGACCGTCCACGACCATCGGTTGCTTACTGTATCCGAACAGGGCGTATTGCGTCGGATAGAACATCATCGCAAATGCCCATACTCCGAATATCGCTGTGAGCATCCAGCTCCTGGTCAGCAACAGG
>JANOOS010000289.1:0-2529 GCA_031421455.1 Nitrospira sp. | reverse complement strand
GGGCCGATCGTGAGCCTGCACATGTCTTCTGCCAGTGCCAGTCCTCCATGAGCCTGGGCTTGGGTGGAGAAGAATGGTGTCCCGATTGCCAGCATCAAGACGCACAAGCCGATAGGCCTCAACCATTGCACAACCATTGTCAGTATCCTCCCTCTCGAATGTTGAATCATAGGCTCGCGGGCCGGAGCGCCCGGTTTTCTACGAACGGCGGACTGCCCACCAATTCCGCAGCCACTTCGATCGTATGAGTATGTATCCAATCAATGCAACTACCAGAACTGCTATCGCCGGTACGGTCATGGTACGCATCAGCTTCTGGTAGTCGATCATGTGTACCCGCAATAGATATTGGGGCCGCCGCATCAGATTCTGTTTCTCCGCCGCAATGGTGACCGTATAGAGACCCTCGGCCAGGCGGACTTCGCCCCGGAGCACTCCGTCCGGGTGGGTGGTTGGACGAATATCTGCTACGATCTGATCTTCTGACTCATTGGAGCCGTTCCCCTTCATGACCCGCATTCCGACCGGCTCGTTGCGCAAGGCCGGATCTACGAGGTCTACGACGAGGAAGGTGTCGCCTTCCTTAGGAATGTCCGTGCAGTATTGATCTCTCAGCTCGTATTGCGGCTGATAGGCGCTGAAATGGATCACGCGCTCGCCTACCCGGCGCAAGCAGGGATCGTCTTCCCCGCTTACTGAGCCATGTGCAGCGGCGTCGCCGGGGTGGTACAGTGCGGCAACAAGAATGAGCACTGTTGCCGCTGCCCGTGTCACTTGCCTTACCATAATATGCCGGACCCTCCTGTTATGGATTTTACAACGCTCTGATATTTCATGCGGCCATGCGATCTCACCGAACTAATGACGTGAATTAGCGACATGGCATATCAGATACTTCACCATGATGCCACTAAGATGGGGCAAGATTCTAGCCCCCTCCCCCCCGTGCAAGGCAAGCGAAAAAACTGAATATGTTCTCTGTCTCCAGTCTCTTTGACTTGCCAGTATCGGATGGGCGACAATCGCGAAGCCAACCGGTGGCCTTTTCACGAGTCCCCAAGGTGATACAGTGACATCGACCTTTGGGTTGGCTTACCGCTTCAGCGGCAGTTGCAACTTTAGTGATGTCAGACGGTGCCGGTAACAGGCTCACGAACAGCACAACTCATGTAAGGCTCGACGCTGCCGTGCTATTTTTCCTTCGACCTCAGTGGGGTTTCTCCAAATATGTTCCAAACCGTTGCACTGAGTGGTAGTCGCGGGGAACGACAGTTGTTCTCCGACGTCAGCGTGACGGTCAAGCCTGGAACTCTACTGGCTGTGGTTGGCGAGAACGGCAGCGGGAAAACCAGCTTTCTCCGTATGCTATGCGGTCTGTTGTCTCCGGATGGAGGCACAATCCTCTGGCAGGGGAAAGACATCCGTCGGCTCAAGGAACTCTATAGCGCACAGCTGACCTATGTCGGGCATCTCAACGGAATCAAGGATGAGCTAACCCCGGTCGAAAACCTTACGGTCTCCGCCTGCCTCGCCGGCGATGAAAGTTCCGGCGCAATCGTGCAAAAAGCATTGGAGGCCGTTGGCCTCGTACGGCCGGTTCATCGCTTACCGACGAGGGTGCTATCGCAAGGACAAAAGCGCCGTGTGTCGCTGGCGCGTCTCTGGCTTTCTACACGTCCGTTATGGCTCTTGGATGAGCCATTCGCGTCACTCGATGTTGCGGCCACAAGTTATTTGACCCAGCGCCTGCATGCGCATCTGAATAATGGCGGCATGGTGGTCGTCGCCACGCACCAGGAGATTGCTATCCCGGCTGACTCTAGCCAGCATCTGAGGCTGACTCGATGAGCCAGCCCAGCATGAGTGAGGCGTTGCGCGGGGTCGTCCGGCGGGATCTTCTGCTGGCCATGCGGCATCGTTCGGATGTGGCGATGTCGGTTTTTTTCGTCGTCATCGTCGCGAGCCTCTTTCCATTGGGGGTCGGGCCGGAGCCGGCAGTTCTGAGGGTGATCGCCTCCGGCGTGCTCTGGGTCACGGCCCTGCTGGCCTGTCTGTTATCACTTGGGCGTCTCTTTACAGCCGATTATCTCGATGGTGTATTGGAACAGACGCTCTTGATCCCTCAGCCTCTGGCGGTGCTGGTTGTCGGTAAGGTGTTCTCTCACTGGGTGATCTCGGGTCTGCCGGTGGTCCTGCTCTCGCCTCTTCTCGGCTTGCAGTTCGGCCTGAGCGGGGACTCGTTATGGGTGCTCACGTTATCGCTCTTGCTTGGTACGCCGACGTTGAGTATGATTGGAGCGATAGGCGCTGCGTTAACTCTTGGATTGCGCGGGAGTGGCTTGCTGGTCGCACTGCTCGTGCTTCCCCTTTTTATTCCGGTGCTGATCTTTGGGGCCGGCGCCGTCACGAATAGTTTGGCCGGAATCGGCAGCGAAGCAAATCTGTCGTTACTCGGAGCCTGCTTCCTGTTCTCATTTGCGTTTGCGCCATGGGCCACTGCTGTTGCATTACGCATTGCATTGGAATAAG
>JANOOS010000288.1:0-14304 GCA_031421455.1 Nitrospira sp. | reverse complement strand
GACCTGGTGGTCGCGTTCGACGATATCAATCCCCAGGCGCCAACTCATACGCTTGTCATCCCCCGGAAACATGTGACGTCGGTTGCAGACCTGCAAGATTCGGATGTCGGATTGCTCGGACATTTGATGCTTGCCGGCAACAAGATCGCGAAACTAAAGGGAGTTACCGATGCTGGGTACCGATTTGTCATCAACACCGGTGCACATGGTGGGCAGAGCGTGTTTCACCTTCATCTCCATGTCTTGGGCGGGCGCCATCTCGCTTGGCCTCCCGGCTAGCAGGGTGCTGAAAAAGGGGGGATGGGGTAGCTGGGACGATCCCCGTGCTCGCGCAACGCGCGGCCTCAGAAAGGATGAGGAGGGAGTGGCCAGGTGCCTTTCTTGCTCGCAGAACGCGCACGATAAAACGGTGCTCGTTCGATGCGCGCAGTAAAAGGCAGCCTCGGCCACTCCCTCCAAGAGAGGCATAAGAAATTGGAAGGCCCTCGCACGGGCAAATGGTACGTCTCGGCGTGCCAGTGGGCGGGCGGGTGAGACTGTTGCGCGCAGTTGGGATCATCCCACCCACCCCTTATAAAGTGACAGCTCGCTGCGGCCTTGCCTGGGACAAGGCGCGTCTCGACGCGCCGGGGTTGGGCGGGTGAGAACCGTGAACTTTTTGAGCACCCTGCGAGGCCGTGTCTCGTTATCCTAGACATGTGGGCCAGTGGATTTCCTGCGGGTAGCCATCGTTTTCTCGCAACCTGCTAGCGCCGTATCGCGACGTTGACAGATTTCTTTCCCGTCTGTTACCCTGACCGGTCTATTTTACGATCAAGTACAGATATTAATTTCACCGGCATTCGGTGGGAAAATAGGAGCCGCGACTCCCGTGGGCCGAGGTCTGATTTCCGAAGATGTGATCAACCAAGTCAAGGATCGGGTCGATATTGCCGAGGTGGTTGGACATCATGTGAGCCTGACCAGAGCCGGTCAGAATCTCAAGGGGTTGTGTCCGTTTCATCAGGAAAAGTCCCCTTCGTTTACCGTCAACTCTTCCAAACAAATTTTTCATTGTTTCGGTTGCGGCGCGGGCGGCAACGTATTTACATTTTTGACTCGTATTACCGGGACAAGTTTTCCGGAAGTGGTGCGCGATCTTGGCCGAAAAGTGGGAATCGAAATACAGGAATCTGCGGGTCAGTCCGGCCCTCTCGCCGCGCAGACCGCTCGGGTCGAGTCCTTGAATCAGGCGGTGGTGGGGTGGTTCAGGCAGAATCTCGATGACCCCAAGCTTGGAGAAGAAGCGCGTACGTATCTGGCAGGGCGAGGCATGACCGATGCGACGCTGGAGCGGTTTGTAGTTGGGTTCGCTCCGAACGAGTGGGATGGATTGAGCAAAGCCTTGATGAAGCAAGGCTTCACCGCTGCTGAGTTAGCGATGGCCGGGCTGACGGTGGCGCGCGAGCATGCGTCAGGATCCTACGATCGTTTTCGCGGTCGCGTGATGTTTCCCATCACGGACTTGCGTAAGAGGGTTGTCGGCTTTGGCGGGCGAATCCTCGGCGAGGGGACGCCGAAGTACCTGAATTCTCCGGATACTCCCTTATTCAAGAAGGGGCAGACGCTCTACGCGTTGGATCTTGCGCGAGAAGCGGTGGCTCGGCTGAAGACCGTGATCGTGGTGGAAGGGTATTTTGACGCGGTCGCGCTGCATCAAGCCGGGTTGACCCATACGGTCGCAACGTTGGGGACGGCTTTGACGGCAGAGCATATTCAGGTGTTGAGACGGTTCGCTTCGAAGGTCGTGCTGTTATTCGATCCGGATCAGGCCGGGGTCCGTGCCGCGTTGAGAGGGCTCGATCTGTTCGTGAATAGCGGGCTCGGTGTGAAAGTCGTCACGTTGCCGGATGGAGACGACCCCGATACCTATGTGCGGAAGCAAGGGCCGGAGGCCTTCGCCCGTTTGGAAGAGCAGGCTCCGAGCCTCTTGGATTTTGCCCTTGAGCATCGTTTGAGCACCGCGGAGTCCAGTACGATCGAAGGGCGTATCCGCAGTGTGGACGATGTGTTGAGGATCTTGCAAAAGAGCGAGCATCCGATCGAACGAGAAGAACGGATTCGCGTGGTCGCCGAACGACTGGAGATTAGCCAGCAACGATTAATCGAGCGGTATCCGGCGTTGGTACAGTCGGAAGGACATCGACCGGCGCCCGTTCAATCGGCCGATCCCACACCGGCGATGTTCAAGGGGGTGAGCGAAGAGCGGGATCTGGTGTATTTGCTGCTGCATGGGCACCTGACGCCTGCCGATGTGCGACGGCTGAGGCCCGAGGCTTTCTCCGTTCCGGCCTGCCGGTCCCTCGTAGAGTCGGCACTCAATCATCTCGATCGAGACGGTCGAGTCGGGCTCAGGTCGTTGTTGGATGCGGTGGTCGATCATCCGGACTGCGGGTCGCTGGCGACTGAGCTCTCCATGAGGGAAGACCATTTCGACGATGTAAAGGCCCACGTCGCGGGCTGTTTAGAGACGTTGGATCGGAAACGAGCCGAAGCCGTATTTCGAAGTCTGATCGGGCAGCTCAAAGCCGCAGAACGTGAAGGCCGTGCGGAGGATGCGCGGCGGCTGAACACACAAGTGAATGAACTGCGAATGCAAAAGTCGGGGCGGCCCTCTACCGGGATGTTGTCCTTAGTGAAGGAGTAGTTATGGCGAAACCAGAGTTGCTCGTCGAAGTAAAGAAGCTGATCTCGATGGGGAAAGAGAAGGGCTTTTTGACGTACGACGAGCTGAACAGCACGTTGCCCGCGGAAGTCGTATCCTCCGAGCAGTTCGGCAGCATCATGACGATGTTCGGCGAAATGGACATCGAGATTGTCGATGCGCCCGAGGGGGAACGGATCCGGAAAGCCCAGGACACTGAAGAGGCCAGCGAGGATGCCGAGGACACCGAGGTCGAAGCTGGTGCGGGAGAGGAGACTGAGAAAGAAGAGAAAGAGGAGAAGGAAATCGATTTAACTCCCGGTGCGCTCAGCCGGACCGATGATCCGGTTCGGCTCTACCTTAAAGAAATGGGGAGCGTGGCGCTGTTGAGTCGTGAGGGAGAGATCGAGATCGCGAAACGCATTGAAGAAGGAAAGAGGGACATCGCTTCGGTCATCTATGGGATGCCGATGACGATCGAGTTTGTCCTCGCATTGTACGATCAGCTCAAGAACGGGACCATTGACGTGCGTGAGATCGTCCCGATCGTCGAGACTGAAGAGGAGTTTGAGGAAGAACAAATTCAGCGGGACTATGAAGAGCTTCGGGTCAAGACGCTCGAAGGGCTGAACTCCGTCCGAAAAATTTCAACCTCGCTCAAGAGCCTCTATGAAGTCGCCCGGCATGCCGACAATGACCCAACAAAACAGAAGAAGATTAAGAAACAGATCGATACGATTCGCGATCAGGTCGTGGAGAAGATGGAGTCCGTCAACCTCCATGGCGTGCTGAAAGATCGGATGGTGCAGCGTGTGCGCGAGCTGGCGATTCAGATCCGGACATCGGAGCGGGAGATCGTCAGTTGCCAGCGGCGGCTCGGGATCAGCGGTGAGGCCGGTGCTGAGGCTCTCAAGAGGCTCTGCCGCACACGGAAAGACTTCCTCGCCGTCAAACGCAAAACGAGTTGCTCGGAGGATGCCCTCACCGAGATAAAAAAAGTCTACCAGGCTGCGAAGGGCCGAATTCGACAACTCGAGACCGAAGAGGCCCTCGTATCAGCGGAAGAGATTAAAGATGCGGTCAAGCATCTGGATGTGGCGGAGGATAAGGTCAAGCGTGGGAAAGCCGAGCTGGTCGAGGCGAATCTTCGTCTCGTTGTCAGTATCGCCAAGAAGTATACGAACCGCGGTCTCCAGTTCCTCGACTTGATCCAGGAAGGTAATATCGGCCTGATGAAGGCTGTGGATAAATTCGAGTACAAGCGAGGCTACAAGTTCAGTACCTATGCCACGTGGTGGATCCGCCAGGCGATTACCCGTGCGATTGCCGATCAAGCCCGGACAATCCGTATTCCCGTGCATATGATCGAGACGATCAACAAGCTGATTCGAACCTCCCGCCATCTGGTTCAGAAACTCGGACGCGAACCGACGCCGGAGGAAATTGCCGAGCGTATGGATCTGCCGCTTGACAAGGTGCGGAAAATTTTAAAAATCGCACGCGAGCCGATTTCTCTCGAGACCCCGATCGGCGAAGAAGAAGACAGCCATTTGGGCGACTTTATTGAAGATAAAAAGGCGGTGTCTCCTCTGGAAGCGGCGATCCGGTACGATCTCCAGCGCCAGATCAACAGCGCATTGGAAACGCTCACGCCGCGGGAAGAAAAAGTGTTGCGGAAGCGGTTTGGCATCGGCGAAGCCACCGACCATACCCTCGAAGAGGTCGGTCAGGATTTCGAAGTGACCAGAGAGCGTATCCGGCAGATCGAAGCCAAGGCTCTGCGCAAGCTGCGTCATCCGAGCAGGAGCAAGAAGCTACGCAGCTTCGTGGAAAGTCTGTGATGCATCATGGAACGGTTCAGTCGTGATTTGACTCCCCTCTCTGGGCAGCCTAAAATCGGCTGTTCGTGTCTGCGGGTCAGGCACGCGAGAGTCATCCGCCTGATCGGGCCCATAGCTCAGGTGGTTAGAGCGGCTGACTCATAATCAGCTGGTCCTAGGTTCAAGTCCTAGTGGGCCCACCAGCGCAGCTGCGGAGCTCATCGATCCGGATCGTTGTTCTGAACCACAGCTATAGGAGTGCGTTGAACCAGAATCTTTCCCCCCTTATCGAACTGCAGAAGTTGGATCTCCGCATCGCGGAGATCAAGGACCAACGCCGAAAAATCCCAGAGCGGCTTCAAGCGGTTGATGCCCCGCTTCGAGAGGCTCAGCAGCTACATCAACAGACCAATGTTTCGGTGGAGACTCTCATCAAGGAGCGGCGGTCGCAGGAACAGGATCTTGAAGCGCATGAAGCGCACACTGAAAAAATGAAGTCGCGGCTGTCCGACTTGAAGTCCAACAAGGAATATCAAGCCCATCTCTTCGAGATCGAGGTCGCCAACAAGAAGAGAGGGGACATTGAGGAGAAGATCTTGCTCTGCATGGAGAAGATCGAACAACAGCAGCGGACGGCAAAGGAAGCACAAGAGAAGCTCGGTACTATCGAAAAGGCCTTTACGCAGGAAAAGCAGGCGCTCGATGCGCTGGAGCACAGTCTCTTAACTGAGTTGACGGATCTTGTGGCGCAGCAGCAAGCCCGCTCGGCTCATGTCGAGAAAGGGCTGCTCAGTCGTTATAATTCGATCAAAGCGTCGCGCAAGGATCACGCGCTCGCTGAAATCAAAGAAGGGATCTGTTCCGGATGCCGCCTGCAGCTTCCTCCGCAACTGATTGCAGAAGTCAAACGAGCGGAAGATCTCCACACCTGCCCTTACTGCCGGAGAATGCTCTACTGGGATGGACAAGTTTCCATCCAACCCACGCCAGGCCCCGAGCTCGACAAGACGTCGGTCCTTGAGATTGGCGAATCAGTTTAGCCTATCGTCCCTAGTACAGCTTGAGTTGTTTTGAAGTGCAGTTTGGCGACCGACCCCAGCCGCTCCTCTCCATGCTTTTTCACGATCATGCGTCCGGCCAGTTCGACGGCGGGTGACGCGCCTTTGGGCAACGTCGTGCCGATCTCATCCGAGAGGCGTTTCAACCGGAGGAGGAATTCTGCGCGGGCTAGAATGGAAGCGGCGGCCACGGCCAGATCGGATTCAGCCTTATGCCTCTGTTCCAATACGATCGTGCGTCCCTTCTCCTGTAAGGCATTCAAAATCAACCGCTCGTCGCCGAACTGATCTGCGATCGCGCGCTCGCACGAAACCTTTTCGAGCAACGTCTCCAGGGCCTTGGCATGTCCCCATGCCAGCAGGCGATTCAAATTTCTGATCTTCGCGTACAGTTCGTTGTATCGTTGCGGCCCGATTGCGATAATGCTGTGGGGACACAGCATCCGGATGTCGGGCGCCATCTCGAGTATACGGCCGTCTGATATTTTCTTGCTGTCCCGGACGTTCATGAGAGTGAGTTCACCCTGTGTAATGGCATCCACGAAAACAGCGGCGATGACCAGGGGGCCAAAATAGTCTCCCTTGCCGGACTCATCAATGCCGATGCGTTCGATGGAGGTGTGCGGTGTCTTGTCGGTCACAGGTAAATGGCTCTAGCAGGCTGCGGAAAACTATTGTAGCACGGTGGAATTCAATGGCCTGCACATCTGAGACAAGCCCGGTCTGTCTGGTCCATCTGGTTCATCTGGTTAGTTTCGTCCAACCAAACAAACCAGATAGACCGAACAGACCAAATGAACAAGACTGGCTGGCGGACTTTTTCAGCATCCTGCTGGTAGAAAATCTCAGAGCGGCAGGGTAATCTAACAGACCGATCTGGAGCGGTCAATTTCGGCGGAGTCGACAGAATCGAATCGAGCAGGGGGGAGGTGTCGTTCCATGCGCACAGTGAAACAACGGTCACGGTGGGTGTTCGTGATGGTGATGAGTGTGGCGCTCGCCTCGCTGGCGGGGTGCGAAACCAATCCTTACACGGGACGGTCGCAGTTACTCATGACCTCCGTGTCGCAAGAAATGCAAATGGGCGCGCAAGCCTATGATCAGGTCAAGAGTGACCCCAAGATGCGTCCGTCGCAAGATCCGCGCGAGGTCGAACCGGTCAAGCGTGTGGCGGCCCGCATCGTCGAAGCGGCCAAGCGCTCGAAGTATGCCGAGATGGCGAATCAGTTCCAGTGGGAAGTGACGGTCATCAAAGACGACAAGACGCCGAACGCCTTTGCGTTGCCTGGCGGCAAGATGGCGGTGTATACCGGCATCTTTCCTATGGCCAAGACTGAAGCGGGGCTGGCCGCCGTTATGGGGCATGAAGTCGTCCATGCCTTGGCCCGGCACGGCGCCGAACGGATGAGCCAGGGCCAGCTGACGAATGCCGGACTTCAGATCGTTGGCACGGCAGCCGGAGCAGCAGGCGGGGGCGGGATGTTGGGGCAAGCGGCGATGGCGGCGCTTGGCGTCGGTGCGAAGGTGGGCGTGTTGCTGCCCTTCAGTCGAAAGCATGAATCGGAGGCGGACTACATTGGGATTCTGCTCGCGGCGGATGCCGGCTATGACCCACGAGAGGCTGTAGCCCTGTGGGAACGGATGGGCCAGACGTCCGGTGGCGGCGCACCGTCAGAGTTTATGTCTACGCACCCAAGCCACGAGACCCGCATCGATCAGCTGAAAAAGTGGATGCCTGAGGCCATGGCTATTTACCAGACCAAGCCGCCGGTGCCTGCGGCGTTGTTGCCGACCGTGCAGTAGGTCGAGGCATTCGTGGTCCGCCCTTGAAAGCGTGGCGTTCCAGTCCTATAGTGTTCTGGCGCGAGGGAGAAGACTAGGTGATCGCTTGGAGCGGTAACGCTTTAAGAGGAAAGTCCGGACTTCATGGGCAGGGCGCTGGGTAATTCCCAGGCGGAGCGATCCGACACCAGCACCACAGAGAACAAACCGCCGATGGCTAAGGAGACAGGATTCCAATCCGGTTGCTTTGGCTCAGGTAAGGGTGAAACGGTGGGGTAAGAGCCCACCGCGGTGGTGGCGACATCACCGGCAGGGTAAGCGTCGCCTGATGCAAGGCCAAATAGGAAGACACCTGTCGGTTTTCTTCGGAAAACCGGCGACCGGCTGGCCCGGCCGAGGTCTTCGGGTAGGTCGCTTGAGGTTTGAGGTAACTCGAATCCCAGAGAAATGATCACCCCCGTTTGGGAGCATATCCCAGGCGGGACAGAATCCGGCTTATCGGTCTTCTCCACCGCGCTTTTTTTATTGCTCGACGTAACGCTCCTTCCGTCACGTTCCCTTCGAACTGTTCGACTTCGTCGAGTAGGATGACTGGAACTCTTGCCCCATAACGTTCCATCAATACCTTGTCGCTTTCGATAGAGATCTTGTTCGTTTCAATGTGTAGTTCTGACTGAAGATGCAGCGCAATTCGGTACACGACTTCACACAAATGGCAATCTTGGCGAGACAGGATGGTCACACGGATAGGCAAGCTCATGGAAATGCGACTTAGGGCTAGTGAGATGAACCTGGATGGTATCATGTGCGGATTTAGACTGTCAGGGAAGGGGGCCTACAGACCCGTTCGACTATTGACGCATGGAAAGGCGTGGTGATAGGATCAGCCATATTTCTCCCTGATTTTTCAGAATGTTCTGAGTGAATGTGGCGTTGTGTCTGGTCTCGTGGGGACGAGACTAGCATGATCGTATGTTCCTGATTCCTCTGCAGACTTCTGGATTGGTGGCAGGGGTGGAGGTTTCGTTATGAAGCTCACAGGTGCTGAGATCCTCATCGAATGTCTCAAGCGGGAAGGCGTCAAAACTATTTTTGCGCTTCCTGGCGGTGTGGTTCTGAAGATTTTCGACATGCTTTATCAGCAGAAGGAAATCGACGTGGTTCTCACCCGACATGAGCAGGGGGCTGGCCATATGGCGGAAGGTTACGCCAAGGCGACCGGTAAAGCCGGGGTGTGCCTTGTGACCTCAGGACCAGGGATGACGAATGTGATTACGGCATTGGCGGATGCTTATATGGATTCCGTGCCGCTGGTCTGTTTTAGCGGACAGGTTCCCACAAGCCTGATAGGGAATGATGCGTTCCAGGAAGCGGATAATATAGGACTGAGTCGTCCCTGCACCAAATACAACTTCCTGGTGAAAGATGTGAAAGATCTGGCCGTCACGATCAAGGAAGCGTTCTACATTGCGACGACGGGGCGCCCAGGTCCGGTGCTGGTGGATATTCCGAAAGACGTATCTATGGATAAGGCGGAGTTCGTCTATCCAAGCTCCGTCTCCATCCGTAGTTATAATCCGGTGTATGAAGGGAATAAGTGGCAGATTAAGCAGGCGGCTGAGGCCATGACGAAGGCGAAAAAGCCGGTGCTGTATGTCGGCGGTGGAGTCATCTTCTCCGGGGCGTCGCAAGAATTGATGGAGTTGGCCGAACTGACTCATATGCCGGTCGACATGACATTGATGGGGCTTGGGGCTTTCCCCGGCGAACATCCCCAGTCCATGGGTATGCTGGGCATGCACGGCACTTATTGGGCGAATATGGTCATGCACTATTCCGATCTTGTCGTGGCCATCGGAGCACGATTCGACGATCGCGTTACGGGAAAGGTCTCTGAATTTTGTCCACACGCCAAGGTCATCCACATCGATATCGATCCGACCTCGATCCGGAAGAATGTCAATGTCGATATTCCGATCGTCGGCGATTGCAAAATGGTGCTCCGTGAGTTGATTCAGATTCTTCGTGCCACGGTAAACGGCGATCAACGGGAATTACGCAAGCCCTGGTGGGATCAGATTCGAGAATGGCAACAGGCAAATCCTCTCGCATATCAACAAGAAGCGGATGGGCCGATCAAACCGCAACATGTCATCAGCCGGCTCTATGACCTCACGAAGGATCGGGATCCAATCGTGTCCACCGATGTCGGCCAACATCAAATGTGGGCGGCTCAGTACTTTAAGCTGGCGAAGCCGAATCGCTGGTTAACCTCCGGGGGGCTTGGAACCATGGGGTTTGGATTTCCTGCCGCCATGGGGGCGCAGGCAGCGTTTCCCGGCCGGTTAGTCCTCTGCATCGCGGGCGACGGCAGTATCCAGATGAACATGCAGGAAATGGCGACGGCGGTGGTGCATAAGCTGCCGGTAAAGATCATCATTTTGAACAACCGATTTCACGGGATGGTGCGTCAGTGGCAGGATCTCTTTTATGAAGGCCGGTATGCCTCGAGCTATCTGGAGACGACGCCGGACTTTGTGAAGTTGGCGGAGGCGTATGGAGCAGTCGGGCTCAGGGCCAACAAGCCATCTGAGATCGACGATGTCATCAAGGAAGCGCTTGCGGTGAATAAACCGGTCATCGTCGATGTGCCGACCTATCCGTATGAAAATGTCTATCCCATGATTCCAGCCGGCGGCTGTAACCATGAGATGATTTTGGAAGATCCGCCTGCATTAAAAAGCAAGCAGTCTGGAACGGGGCAGGTGGCCCCAAAAGATTCAGACACGATTCTCACGGCCTAACCGACGGAGCCTGGAGTCACATTGGGTATGGAACACATTATTTCCGTGACCGTCGAGAACAAGTTCGGGTCGTTGTCTCGCATCGCCGGTCTGTTCAGCGGTCGCGGGTTCAACATTGAAAGTCTTTCTGTGGCGCCGACGCTCGATCCCTCCATGTCGCAGATGACCATTGTGACGTCCGGAGACGAGCGGATCATCGAGCAGATCGTCAAGCAGCTTAATAAACTCATCGACGTCATTAAGGTCGTAGATCTGAACGAGAGCGACTTTGTTTCGCGAGAGACAGCGCTCATTAAGGTGCATACGCGGTCGGAAGATCGGGCAGAGGCGCTGAGGATCGCCGATATTTTCCGAGCCAACGTCATCGACTCGACGCCGGCGACCTACACCATCGAGGTGACCGGGGATCCACGAAAGATCGAAGCGATCATCAATCTGCTGCAGCCCCTCGGAATCAAAGAACTCACACGCACCGGGCGGGTTGCGGTTGCCCGCGAGTTAATTCGGTCGACGGACGTGCAGGCAAAAAAGGTTGTCCGCGAATAGACGTCATCCCGGGCTCAACGTCCAATCGGTTTCTTGACACGGCTATTACCCCAGGAGCGATCGATGAAGATTTATTACGATAAAGATGCCGACATTCAACTGATCCGGAATAAGAAAGTGGCGGTGATCGGCTATGGCAGTCAGGGCCATGCCCATGCGCTCAACATGAAGGAGAGCGGCGTGAGCGTGGTTATCGGGCTGCGCGAAGGCGCCTCATGGAAGAAGGCGGAGCAAAGCGGACTGAAAGTCATGCCAGTGGCCGATGCCGTCAAGGCCTCGGACGTCGTCATGATTCTCGCGCCAGACGAAGCGCAAGCGGCCATCTATCGGCAGGACATCGCTCCGAATTTGAAGCCGGGCGCCTATCTCGCGTTTGGCCATGGCTTCAACATTCATTTCGGGCAAATCGTCCCGCCGCCCACGATCAATGTGTTCATGGTCGCGCCCAAAGGACCGGGCCATCTCGTTCGATCAGAATATACGAAAGGCAGCGGGGTGCCCTGCTTACTCGCAATTCATCAGGATCCCAGCGGAACGACCAAGCAGTTGGGACTTGCCTATGCCAGTGCGATTGGGGGCGGGCGGGCCGGTGTGATCGAAACAAACTTTCGGGAAGAAACCGAGACGGATCTTTTCGGCGAACAGGTTGTCCTCTGCGGAGGGCTCACGTCTCTTATTCAGGCCGGGTACGAGACGCTTGTGGAAGCCGGCTATTCTCCGGAAATGGCCTATTTCGAGTGCCTGCATGAAGTAAAACTGATTGTGGATTTGATCTATCAGGGCGGCATTGCCAACATGCGGTACTCCATCAGTACGACGGCTAAGTACGGCGATATCACTCGCGGCCCTCGGATTGTGACGGAGCAGACAAAGCTTGAAATGAAGAAAATTTTGAGCGAAATTCAGCAAGGCCAGTTCGCCAAAGAATGGGTGCTGGAAAATCAAGCGAACCGTCCGGTCTACAATGCGTTGCTGGCAAAGGGGGAGGCCCATCCTATCGAAGAGGTCGGAGGCCGGCTGCGTGCGATGATGCCCTGGCTGAAGAAGGACCAACTGGTCGATAAGAGTAAAAACTAGCAGGAGGTTGAAGCCGACTTCCGGCGGCCTATTTGCTCGCTGCGGTCGTGCCTGTGGTGGGACGTGTTTTGATGCATCCGAGCTGAGCGGGTGAGCCCCACGGTCGGTTGACTATCATCCTGAACAACCTGAGGCGACTCTGTGGCGGATCGTGCCGTCGGCATCCCGTTTGCCAAAGAAGGAATTCCCTTCATCGGGATTGCTGTTGGCGTTACACTGCTGGCAGTATGGTTGGGGTGGATTATTGCGGCGGTCGTGGCGGCGCTCCTGACCTTCTTCGTCGCGTGGTTCTTTCGCAACCCATCCCGGGTGGTCCCTCAGGGGCCGCGTCTCATCCTGGCGTCCGGTGACGGGAAGGTTGTCGCCATCGAAGAAGAGTTCGAGCCCCGATTCATCAAGGACCGCAGTATCAGGATCAGTATATTTTTGAATGTGTTCGATGTGCATATTAACCGGGTGCCTTGCGAAGGGGTCATCGAAGATGTGCAGTATCAACCAGGTTTGTTTCTGGCCGCCAACAAGCCGGATGCGACATTGCGGAACGAGCAAAATGCCCTGATGATAAGAACGGTGCAGGGTCCAAAAGTATTGTGTGTGCAGGTGGCTGGGTTGATTGCCAGGAGGATCGTCTGTTGGGTCTCGCCAAGAGATCGGGCGGTGCTCGGTGAACGGTTCGGCTTGATTCGATTCGGGTCGCGGATGGATACGTTTCTTCCTATCGGGACGGCTGTAAGAGTTGCAGTCGGCGACCGAGTCAAAGGTGGGGAAACCATCCTGGGAGAATTACCATGAAACCCATGGGACTTCGGCAATCATTCGGAAGAGATGGGAAGCGGCGTAAAGCCGCCATGCACTTGATCCCGAATCTTTTTACGACAGGAAATCTATTGTGTGGCGTGTTTTCGATGCTGTCCGTGTTCAATGCCGATTACATGGTCGCAGCGGTTGCCATCCTGGTGGCGATGGTCTTCGATGTGCTCGATGGCAAGTCCGCGCGGTTGACGAACAGCACCAGCCATTTCGGCTTTGAGTACGACTCGTTGTCCGACGTGGTGTCGTTCGGGGTTGCCCCAGGCCTCTTGATTTATTCCTGGGCGCTGAGCGGACAGGGTATGTTCGGTATGGCGGTGATGTTCGCGTATGTGGCGATGGGCGCGGTTCGATTGGCCCGGTTTAATTCGACTACGTCCGTGCCGGACGGCAAGTACTTTACCGGCTTGGCTATTCCTGCAGCGGCAGGAGTTGTGGCGTCGCTCGTGATTTTCGACCATTACAGCGTCAGGATTGGAACGGAAGTGAAGCCTCTCCTTGTTCTGATTATTACGCTGACCCTTTCGTTCTTGATGGTGAGCACCATCAAGTATCGGAGCTTTAAAGACATGAAGTTCCGCGGCGGTCAGCACATTACCTATCTCGTCTGGGGAATTTTGACGCTCATGCTCGTAGCGGCTTGGCCCCAAGTGATGCTATTTGTCATCTTTGCCGGGTATGCCTTGATGGGCCCTGCAGAACGACTGGTCGGACTTCTGTTCAAGGTGACGGGAAAGCGTCCGTCGCCCAAGGCCGAGCAGTCGGTGAATGAATCGAAGTTCTAATGGACTGTGGGATAACCACTGTGCGTGTTAGAACTTCGATGGTTTGTACCTGTATCACAACGGGAGAGTGCTCCCGCAGGATCCTGCTAATGGCTGTGACGAGGAGTAGTACGCGATTTGCACAGTAAAAGAGAGCTGGTGAATGGTGCAAACCAGCCTGTGCGGCGCCGAACTCGCCTCTGAGCTAGAATCCATGAAACCCGAGTAATGGATTCCGCCTCGCCCCCGTGACAGGGCGAAATGAAGGGCTGTGGACAGCGACAGGTTGTTCATAGCTGAATCAGGGTGGTACCACGGAGCTTCTCAAAGCTTCCGTCCCTGGGCGTAGGGATGGAGGCTTTTGTTTTGTCGGCTGCTGAAAGCGGTCGCCAGCTTCGTTCTCGGCTCGAAAACATCCTCAACGTACCCCAGAGGGTACGCCTGCGGTGTTTTACTCGCCTGCGGCCTTGCTGGACAACCGCTTTGAGCAGCCTCAACGCACCAGGAGAAAAGGTGACATCATGACCAGAATGATAAGAATTTTCGATACGACTTTGCGGGATGGCGAACAGTCGCCAGGCGCCAGCATGAATGTGGAAGAGAAAATCATGGTGGCGAAGCAGTTGGCGCGTCTGGGGGTCGACATCATTGAAGCAGGATTTGCTTATAGTTCTCCTGGAGATTTTGAAGCAGTGCGGCGGATCGCTCAGGAAGTCGAGGGACCGACGATTTGTAGCTTGGCGCGGGCTCGACCGGAGGATATTGATCGAGCGTGGGAGGCATTGAAGGGGGCTCCCAAGGTTCGAATTCATACGTTTCTTTCAACCTCGGATATTCACTTGAAGCATCAGTTCAGAATGACGCGCGATGAGGCGAAGAGGCGTGCGGTCGAGATGGTGCAACGGGCGAGGGGCTATGTGGACGATGTGGAGTTCTCGCCCATGGATGCCAGCCGTTCCG
>JANOOS010000287.1:0-5664 GCA_031421455.1 Nitrospira sp. | reverse complement strand
ACATTTCGCTCGCCGTCGCCCTCGCACTGGCCCCGTTGGCCGTGGAGCCGGATCATGAACATACCTTCATCACCAAGTTTCTCTCCCACTGGGGCCAAGCGCTCGATCAGCCTCAAGCACGCCGCCGTCGCCCGCGAAAATGAGCGCGTAGGCGACCCCGCCCTACCAAAGCCGCTGAACCGCAGTTCCAGACTTCGGCAAGCAGGATTCCATTTCTGGCTTTGAGGCTCTGGTTACGACAAACGCTGCAGGCACATGCTCCCAATGCCGCAGGTCAGGCTGTAACGCACCTTCCATCACCGCCGGCGCGGTGCGCATCATGGCCGCTCCTCCAACAATGGACAACTGACAGAGCGCTCCATTACCTTTGCCTGCCGCATCGAGCATACAACCTCCGACCATCACGCCGGCTCCTGCAGCCAGCGGAACCAGACTGTAGGTCAGGCCGATCGGTAATCGGATCCATGCCTGCACGTTCAAGAGCGGGTGATACCCATGGCTGTGACGAATCGCCACCTTCTCAAACCAACTTTTGGTAGACAGCCTCACGCCGGTATCGGACCGGCAGGCGGAAAGAAATTCCTCGTTTGCCTTCACGGAAAAATATCCGCTCGCGGATCCAAAGAACTGCAGATCCCACGTCAGTCCAGGAAATCGGCCGATCCCATAGACGCGCCACGGCTCGCTGTCCCCTTGGCCCTCATCAATCCAAGCCACCTGTCGTGCTGCAAATATACGAACGGCATCCTGCTTGCCCTTCCACATCACGTCCAGATCTCTCAGTCGAAGCCAATCGACGCGCGCCTCGTTGACCTCCCCAACTCGCTCCCATAGCACCGCGGATAGCAACAGATTGACCGGGTCTTCGCCGTAATTGTAGAGCGGCGTAAATAGCTCATGATCCAGCTGCCTGAGTTCGACCTTTGCCTCCTCCAGTTTCTGCACATTCGCATAGCTCGCCGCCAGTAAGAGACTAAGGTAGCCGCGCTCATAACTTTCCAAGACGTAATCGATAAAAGAACCCTCCGGAATGAAGACATTGGTGGTTTCCTTGAGAAGAGAGAACGTCTTGTGCCGGAATTCTGACCTGGCCTTCTCGCCATGCACAATCACGGTCTCATAGCACCGCCGCTCAAACGCATCGGCCAATCGGTTGAGCGTATCGATCCTTTCTGAAAGGTCAATCTGCCGTTCAATCTCCGAACAGGATGCCCCGTACAGGGTCCGCCCACCGCCGGTCTGGCAGCCAACCAGGCCAATCAACAGGCCGAGTCCTAGCAGGATGCTGAAAAAGCCCGCCAGCGTAAGAAGACCGTTATTTGGTTTATTTGGTTTGTCTCGTTTGTTTGGTTGAACGAAACTTACCAGATGAACCAAATCAACCAGATAAACAAAAACAAACCGATCAACCCGGCGAGCCACGCTCGACGAGGACGGCATTTTTGAGCATCCTGCCTGGGGGTTTTCCACTGTGCTCCTTATCTAAATCCTCAAGTCCTTGCGCGCGCGGTCACACAGCGAGATTCGTTTTGAATCATCAAGCTTCATACTTCATTGCCATAACAGTCCGTTGCGGAGGAGCCGGGAGAGGAAACATCGGCAATTTTCACTTCAGAGATTATGAATCATGCGGTTTAGGGACAAAGCGCGAAGATGCTTACGAATTTATTGACGCACAGCAGAATAGATCTGCGCAATTTCACCACTTGTCAACTCCCGCCATTCGCCTGGCTGGAGGCCCCCCAATACAATCGGTCCGATTGCCACCCTCACAAGTCGCAAGGCCGGATGCCCCACAGAGGCGGTCATGCGCCGGACCTGTCGATTCATCCCCTCGCGCAACGTGATCTCCACCCAAGCAGTCGGTACGGCTTTGCGAAAACGGATGGGCACGGAGCGGTCAGGCAACTGTGGATGGTTCGCCAGCAGACGTACTTCAGCAGGTCTGGTCTTCCTGCCGCTCAACACGACACCCGTTCTCAACTGCTCCAACGCCTCCTCGCTCGGGATACGTTCGATCTGCACGAGATAGATTTTCGCCAGCTTATGCTGCGGGTCCGTGATGTGGGAGGCCAACCGTCCGTCCGACGTCAGAAGCAGGAGCCCTTCACTATCCAAATCGAGACGACCGGCGGCATAGACACCAGGCAGATCGATATAGTCCGCCAAGGTCTGCCGCCCATCTGGATCGGTAAAACAGGGCAAGATCCCGTAGGGTTTGTTGAAAGCAATCGTACGAAGTATCGGCATCACCAAAAAGCCATATCGTCCAATTCCATCGGAACAGGCTCACCCAGCCCATCTGGCTCATGATCGTTCGTGACCAAATTGCGCTGCTCGCCAAGCGATCGGCTACTATATCCAACCTCCATTAACAGAACAACGCAGGACAACTCCGTCCTGCATCGGTCCTACTACCCAGACTAGCCTTACTGAATGTATAGATGCAGGCATTCCCCTTCAGATGACACTTCCTACTTATAGATACAGTTTCATCGACACTGCACTTCGGCACTGTATGATAGACCCTACAGTGCCTGTGGCACCATGCTCCAGTTCTCCCGCTTACCATGAGCGCCAAGCAACAATTGCCTTTCAATTCAATGAGAAATAAGCAATTATTCCCATGCGCGTTTCCGGTTCATTGGGCATTGAGCTTGCTCCTCTGCCCAATATTCCGTTCACCATCATTGAGAGGAGAAGACTATGAAGCAAATTTCGATTGATCGTACCAAGCCACTCCGGACCCCCGCATTAGCTATTATATTGTGTGCCGTGGCGGCAGTGGGATGCGTGAGCACGGAAACTCACACGAAAGCGCTTGCTGAGCTTGATGCTGCGAAGAAAGCGACCGCACAACTGCAACAGAAACTGGACCAGGAAGCGACGCAGCGCAAAGTAGCCGAACAGCAGGCGGTCTCGTTGACTAAAGAGCGTGAAGTGCTCGCGGCACGCTCAAGCGAGTTGCAATCTCGCCTGGACGGCCTAGAGAAGGAGAAAGGACAACTGAATAGCGAACTCGGCAATGTGCGTGGTCAAATCACTGGTCTTGAACAGAAGCTCACGAGCGGGAATGCCTCATCGCAGGAAGAAATCACCAGGCTCCAGAAACAGGCTTCTGAGCTGACGGACAACGCCTCTCGTATCGCGAAAGAGCGTGAGCAACTACAACAGGAGCAATCACAACTTGCCGCCACGTTGGAGCAGGAGCGGCTGGCAAAACTGGCAAAAGAAGAAGAGATCAACCGCCTGACTCGCACACAGGAAGAGCTGTCCAAGTCGCTGCAAGACGAGATTTCCAAGGGCAATGTTACCATTCAACAGGTACGCGACCACTTGACGATCAACATGGTGGACCGCGTCTTGTTTGATTCCGGACAGGCCCAAGTAAAACCAGCCGGCGTGAAAATCTTGAAACCGGTCAGTGACGTCCTCAACAAGATCTCCGATAAACAAATCAGGATCGAAGGCCACACCGACAACTTGAACATCAGCCCGAAGTTACAAGAACGCTTCAAGACAAACTGGGAACTCTCGACGGCGCGAGCCACGACCGTGGTGCGCTACCTGATCGATCAGGGTGGTGTGGACCGCCAGCACCTCTCCGCAGTCGGCTATGCCGATACCCACCCCCTCGCCTCGAACGAGACAGAACAAGGCAGGGCTTCAAATCGGCGGATCGAGATCGTGCTGTACCCGAAAGACCTCAAACGCATTGCCGGCCAACTGGAGAACACCACCTCAGGAACAAAATAGTCATCCGCCCTCCGGAGGTGCTCACATTAGGTGGGCACCTCCCCCATCAACCTAGCCCTTCCCCCACTTCCCTGCTTCGGTTATGATGCATCATGTGATCGGCCTTCGAGATCACTGCACAGAAGCTGGCAAACTCATTCAGACTATGGAAAAAGAACCGGCTTGGTTTGCCCACTTGAGATACCGCGTCCTATCAGGAGATCCTCATGCGCTGGGAAGGACAACGAGAAAGCGACAATGTTGAAGATCGTCGAGGCATGGGACCAGCCAGAGTCGGAGGCGTGGGAGGACTGGGACTCGGCGGCATCGTGCTAGTGCTGGCCGTCAGCTATTTCACCGGCATCAATCCCGTGACCCTCCTCAACATGCTCAATGGCGTGCAAGAGATAACCGACTCATCGGCACCCTCCGAGCCCGCGCCGACCGCACCAGCCGGATCGCCTAACGACAAACTGGGAAAATTCGCCGGGGTTGTCCTCGCCGACACGGAAACCACCTGGAGACAACTCCTTGGACCGCAGTATGAAGATCCTCGACTCGTACTCTTCACAGGAGCAGTTCAGTCTGCTTGCGGGACCACATCGTCCGCAGTCGGGCCCTTCTACTGCCCCAGGGATCACAAAGTGTATCTCGACCTCTCCTTCTTCAACGAGATGTCGCACCGCCTGGGTGCGCCAGGCGACTTCGCACAGGCCTACGTGATCGCCCATGAGGTAGGCCATCACGTGCAGAATCTCATGGGGATTGCAGAGAAGGTGACGCGCCTCCAGCGCCAGGCTTCTGAACGAGAGGGAAACGCCTTGTCGGTGCGAATGGAACTGCAAGCCGATTGTTTCGCCGGCGTCTGGGGCCACCACGCCAAGCGTGAGCGGAACCTGATCGAACCAGGCGATTTCGAAGAAGGCTTGAAGGCCGCTTCCGCCATCGGCGACGACCGGCTCCAGAAAATGTCTCGCGGCTCTGTTCAGCCGGAAAGCTGGACGCACGGCTCCTCCGAGCAACGCATGACGTGGCTCCGCAAAGGACTAGAGACGGGCGACCCGAAGGCCTGTGATACCTTCGCGAACAACCGGCTCTAGCTCTCCTTCATTTTTATGGATATCGATCACTATCAAGACCACCCGCATGAACCGGTTTCCCAGGGTATCTGGGCGGCGCTTCTAGCCGAAGCACCCTGGAATGCAAAATCCGTCATCACCGCCGGCATCGCAACGGTCGGAGGTCTCACCTCATGGGCAGCTAACTTCTCATCGCCTGCTGTGGCAGGCATCGGTGGCAGCTACTTGGCAGGATTTTTCATCGGCTGGGCATCCAGACGATTTCTGAGAATGGCTGCCCTGATCACAGGAGGACTGCTGGCAGGTATCGCCGTATTGGAAGAGACAGGCTGGATCGATCTCGATTGGACGTCAGTAGAAACACAAATCCGCCACGCTATCGCGGCCACACAACAGGGTGCTCAAGGGCTCAAACACATCCTTTCGGGATATCTCCCGTCAACAGGGGCAGCAGCAGTCGGAATGTTCTTCGGATTTCGGAAAAAATAGCGCGGTCTCAATCCGCTATGTATTGCAAACTGTGAGAGTGTAAGTAAGTCAGCCAGGCAAGGCTTGGTACCACCCATTGGCTTGAGCTAATGATACAGGGCAATCGAACAACTGGCTGAGGTTGGCTTCTGTGAGAATAGATCGCTTCTCCCCATCCTGAAGAATCTTCCCTTGTTTCAAGAGCACGACACGCTCTACTTCAGGCGGAATCTCGTGGATATGGTGTGTCACCAGCAACAGGGTTTTCCCTTTGCGCATATGCGCTCGAACCAGATCCAGGTAATGAAACGTGGCCGTCAGGTCGAGTCCGCTGGTGGGCTCATCAAGCACCAACGCAATCGGGTCATGTACCAACGCACGG
>JANOOS010000286.1:0-22595 GCA_031421455.1 Nitrospira sp. | reverse complement strand
CAATTCGGCATTCTGGTTGGTTCTGCCAACCGTGAAGCGGTTGCCTGGGCTGATGTGGTCGTCTTGGCGGTCAAGCCTCAGACGCTTCCTGCTGTACTCAGTGAGCTTGGCCCGACCCTGGCCCATGCCCTGGTGATTTCTATTGCTGCAGGGGTAACGATTCGAGCAATCGCGGAACAGATTGCCGGGACGATGCGGGTGATTCGTGCGATGCCGAATGTTCCGGCATTGGTTCGGGAGGGTATGACCGCTCTGTCCTTGGGCAGTGCAGTGTCTGAAGATGACAGTCACCTGGCTCGAACAGTATTCGAATCAGTCGGTCGAGTAGTACTGGTTGAGGAACGATTGATGGATGCAGTGACTGGACTGAGCGGCAGTGGGCCGGCCTATATATTTCAGGCTATTGAAGCATTAGCGGATGGAGGGGTGATGATGGGCTTGCCGCGGCAGACTGCCGAACTCCTTGCTGCGCAGACGGTGCTCGGTGCGGCTCGTCTGGTATTGGAATCGGGGGTGCATCCCGCGCAATTGAAAGATCGAGTGGCGTCTCCAGGAGGGACGACCATCGCCGGACTTCATCAGCTCGAGCAGGGAGGATTTCGCGCTACGCTGATGGCGGCGGTCGAAGCGGCCACCACACGATCGAAAGAATTGGGGCGCTGATGTTTATCATAGGCAATGCCCTGAGCGCATTGGCAACGGTCATCCATTATGTTTTAGAAATATATATCTATGTTGTTGTCGCGCGCGCGCTCATTTCGTGGGTCAATCCTGACCCATGGAACCCGATTGTGCAGTTTCTGGTAAAGGCTACGGAGCCTGCACTGGCTCCAATTCGCCGAATAGTCGGTACGCGTTTAGGATTTGATCTCTCTACTTTAGTTCTCATACTGATTCTGGTATTTCTTCAGAGGGCCATCGTACCGTCGCTACTTCAGATCGCAGTAGCCATGGACGGACAAAGTATTGGGGAGGTGCCATGAAAATTACACCGCTCGATATCCAGCAAATGGTGTTTAAAGCCAGCTTTCGTGGGTACGACAAGGAAGAGGTCAATCGCTTCCTCGAAGAACTGGCACAGACGATTGAATCGCTGAATCGAGACCAGGCGGTTCAGCGAGAAAAGATCGTATTTCTAGAGCAGCAGCTTGCCGAGTTGAAGCGAACGGAAGCGACGTTGTCGAGCACCCTCCTCTCGGCGCAATCGCTGGCAGAGGACGTGAAACGGAATGCACATCGGGAGGCGGATCTCGTCATCAAGGAGGCTGAACTGAAGGCTAGTGAGTTGATCCGTCAAGCCGGGGTCGAGCTGACCGATACGCAGCGGGACCTCTCTTCGCTTCAGAAACAGCGACTGCTCATGGTCGAACGGTTGCGCGCGTCGTTACGGATGTTCGAGCGTATGCTGGAAGTGGAAGAGCAGGAAGCGCTTCATGACGCCGCGATCGCATCGGAGGAGAAGCTCGAGGGAGAATCGAGTCCGGCGTTGTGACCTATTGGACCTGATCGATCTTTGCTCACTGATGCGGTTCTTGGTGTGCTTCGTGCCGCCTGCCAGCAGCCGATTCCCTCACTCAAAGGTACTTCGTCCATGGCTACCCATCACGTCATTCAGGCGGCGCTGCAATCGGCCGTCGACGGCGGTGTCTTTCCCGGTGCCCAGTTGGCGGTGCGTCTCCGCGGCGAACTGGTCTGTGTGGTTACAGCCGGGCGATTGTCGTCAGAGCCCCCGGGCCTTCCGGTACAAGCCACCACGATCTACGACCTCGCCTCTCTTACGAAACCGTTGGTGACGGTTACCTCAGTGTTGCTTCTGATTCAACGCGCCAAGGTTGCCCTTGAGGATCCTGTGCAAGAAGTACTAGCCGAACTTCATGGAGCGCCGATCGGTCAGGCAACGGTGCGAGACCTCTTGACCCATCGATCAGGCTTGCCAGGGTGGCGACCGTTTTACAAGCAGCTTGATGCAAGGGATATGGTTTCTGGGCTCCCTGGCGGGGATCAACCAGCCAAACAACATGTATTGGAAATGATTCGTGATGAACCGTTGATCTATGTGCGCGGAGAGCGAAGCCTCTACAGCGACCTTGGATTCATGTTGCTGGGATTTCTGGTGGAACGTCTCAGTGGAATGGCGCTGGATCTCTGGTGTGAAGAGGCGATCGTTCGACCGCTACAGGCCGATCCAATGATGTTTCGCCCTACGGCAGGGCGAGCACAATCTGACGTTGTAGGTCCAATCGTCGATGTATCACGTATTGCCCCGAGCGAACAGGATGAGTGGCGTAATCGACTCTTACGTGGGGAGGTGCACGACGAGAATGCCGCAGCGATGGGTGGCGTCGCGGGCCATGCAGGGTTATTTGGGACTGCCGAATCGGTGCTGGCTGTCTCCGGGGCCTGGCTCCGTGGCTATTATGGAAGAGAGTCGATTTTGGAGAGAGAACTTGTCGGGCAGTTTACGACCCGCCATGAATCTGCCGCTCGATCGAGTTGGGCGTTGGGATGGGACACTCCGTCGGCGCCATCATCATCGGGCTCCAGTTTTTCCGAGCGGTCATTCGGGCATCTCGGCTACACCGGGACGTCGCTGTGGATTGATCCGTCGTGCGAATTGGAGGTGGTGCTGTTATCGAATCGGGTACATCCGAGCCGAAGGAACGAGAAGATAAAGGTTTTCCGCCCCCTCATTCACGATCTGGTGTACCGGGAGTTTGTGTCTGCCTGACAGCCGGACTATGCTGGATCCTGGTAATCGATCCAGGTTTCTTTTTCAGCGAGATACTTCGTGCCTTTGAAATTGGCGCGGGTTCTCATTTTGCTGAAGCCGAATCCCTGCATCGCTGTGATGAGCTCTTGCACTGAAGCGGTTATAGTCGGATGCGAGTGCCCTTCCACAACCAGGGCTTCATACATGACCTTGGCGGCGTAACCTGAAGCGGTTCGATTTACGAGGACTGTACGATTGAAATATCGATCGCTCGGGTCTACTCCTTCAACCTGGTGCTTTTCAACCAGTCCTTCTTTTTTGAAAAGCAGCGGAAGAGAACTCATTGCAACCTCCGTGACACTCAAATGGAATAGCCCAGGGATTCGATTATAGGGTGGCGCCATGCCGACTGCAAGCCGTTGACAACCGTGCAGCGGCCTCCTATCATTTTCTTCCGCTGCGGTAAGCCGCGGTGTTTCGAACGATATGAATATCCCCAACAGTTTGACCATCCTCCGTATTCTCCTGATCCCCTGCTACATCGGGTTACTTGTCTATGGCAGATTTAATCAAGCGCTCATTGTACTTCTCGTGGCGGGACTCACTGATGCGCTGGATGGTGCGATCGCCCGAATAAAGAATCAACATACCAGGCTTGGGGCCGTGCTCGACCCCCTGGCAGATAAGCTGCTTCTCACTTCCGGGTTCATCACGCTTTCGGTGATTCATGTGATTCCGCTGTGGGTCACTATCCTCGTGGTCAGCCGAGACTTGATCCTGATGCTGGGAACGGCGGTTGCACACTTCACAGATTCTCGCGTGGACATTACCCCGACTTTTTTAGGCAAGGGCACCACGTTTCTCCAGCTGTCCTATATTGTGATGGTCATATTTCTGAGTTCCCGCCAGATCGATCTCACCGTCATGCTGCCTCTCTTGTTAGGCATGGTCTCCTTCACGCTTTTGTCCGGGTTGCATTATCTCTATCGGGGCGTCAGGCACACGAGCGTGATCAGCAGCTAAGGCTCTGTATTGCTTTCGCCTGCGTGCCTGTCGCTTGCGCAGAGATTGTGCATTTGTTTGACAGGTTTTGGGGTGGCCAGTAGACTCGCCTGGTAGGTATTTCCTGACGTCTACAACCGGCCAGGACGATGGCCACATTGAAGGGTGAGTGTTGTATATGGCTACCTTTGCGTATGTTGGACGAACCAGATCGGGTGCCGTCAAGAAAGGCGAGCTAAGCGCGAAAACCCGAGATGAGGCGGTGGATCAGCTCCGCAAGCAAAGCGTTGTCGTCACGAGCCTCGCAGAAAAAAGCGGCCTTGGCGGATTCAATGTCAATCTTAGTTTTGGGTCTGGTCTGACTGATAAAGACCTGGTTGTATTTACGCGACAATTTGGCACGATGATCAATGCGGGTCTGCCCTTGGTGCAATGTCTCGAAATTCTCTCGACTCAGTCCGAGAATAAGGTGCTGCGGGAGACCATCGGGGAAGTGAAGACTCATGTGGAGGCCGGTTCAACCTTTTCGGATGCCTTGCGGCGCTATCCCAAAGTCTTCGACGATCTTTACGTCAACTTGGTGCATGCGGGTGAGGTGGGCGGCCTGCTCGATACAATCTTGACGCGTCTCGCAAAATACATCGAGAAAGCGATGAAACTCAAAGGGCAGATCAAGTCTGCCATGATCTACCCCGCCGCGATCCTCGGTGTTGCGGTAGTTGTGATCGCTGTCTTAATGATTTGGGTCATTCCAATCTTCGCAAAAATGTTCAGTGAATTGTCCGGCGGGAAAATGGGGCTGCCTGGTCCTACACAGTTGGTCATTGATATCAGCAATATATTTACGTCCTATTGGTACTTGATATTGGGGAGTATTGTGGGGCTCGTTTTCGGTATCAAGAAGTACTATGCGACTTCCCAGGGGCGAATGGCTATCGATAAGCTCCTGCTCAAGGCGCCGGTGTTTGGGGATCTGATCAGAAAGGCTTCGGTAGCTAAGTTTACACGGACCCTTGGAACCCTGCTCGCGAGCGGAGTGCCGCTTCTGGACGGGATGACCATCTGCGCAAAGACCGCGGGCAACAAGGTGATTGAAGAAACCTTGATCAACGCTCGCATCAGTATCAGCGGCGGAAAGACCATCGCCGACCCCTTGGCAGCAAGCGGGGTCTTTCCCAAGATGGTGACACATATGATTGCCGTCGGTGAGTCAACTGGCGCGCTGGACTCGATGTTGGGAAAAATTGCAGACTTCTATGAGGACGAGGTCGATCAGGCAGTCGCCTCACTCACGTCATTGTTGGAACCAATCATGATGGTGTTTCTGGGGATTGTGATTGGGTTTATTGTGGTTGCGATGTACCTCCCGATCTTCAAAATGTCGGAGGCAATTGGTTAGGAGAGGGCGTTCAGTCCTTTCCTGTCACGGAGTTGGGCACTAGACCCAACTCCGTGACAGACTTCAAACCTTTTTCTGGCCAAATCACCCGGTGCCTCGTTAGATGTGCATCGATACTGTTCCTGGCACCAAGTCCGCGGAGAATGAAGGAGGCACATATCTTTTCCTGCCCTGCTGACCTTCTTCTCGCCCGGTGGTCTTCCATTCATGAATAATTTGCGCACACGACTCTATTGGATCATGGGGCTGCGGGTGGCCTTCGTGACCCTGATGTTGGGGCTGTCGCTCGCGTTTCAAATCGGGAAGGTCGGGCGGGTCGAGACGTTCTATACCCTGATCATTGTTACGTACATCCTGACGATTCCTTCCGCCATTCTGCTTCGTACGCTTACTTCCCAGACAGCCCTCGCGATACTTTTTGGGGCTCAGGTAGGGATCGACTTCCTCCTTGAAACAGTGTTGGTTATTCGGACTGGGGGAATTGAGAGTCCCTTCGCGGTGCTGTATATCATGACGGTGGCGGTGGCCAGTCTCGTGCCCCGTCGGCGGGTGGGGCTTCTTACCGCCTGTTTCTGCATTATCCTGTTTGGGCTCATAACGAACATTCAACTATATGGACTTGTGGAGGGGTGGGGGTGGATGCCGCCGAGCCGACTGACTGTGCCTGAAACGTTTCAATCGTTTGGTGTCTATGCCCTCGCCATTCTTGTCGTCGGGATATTGGGCGGTACCTTAGCGGAACAGCTTCAGCATGCCGATCAATCATTGCGTGAGAAGGAGCAGGGGCTGACTCGGCTTCGGGTCTTTCACGAGAATATCGTTCACAGCATCAGCAGCGGTGTATTTACCGCAGATGCCTCGGGGTGCATCACCTCGTTCAACCCGGCGGCACAGGAAGCGACCGGGTATGCGATCGGTCATGTGGCCGGGCGCCCCTGGCGTGAAGTCTTCAACTGGCACCCTAACCAGGAATCAGACGAGCCACTCGGCGGCGCCGTGTCAACGACGAAGCGATTCGAGGTGGAATGTAAGCGTGCTGACGGTAATCGGCTGATTCTCGGTATGACCCTATCCCCATTGCACGAACAGGGGATGCAGACAGGCTTGGTCGGCGTGTTCAAAGATCTGACGCAAGTTCGGGATCTCGAAGAGGAGATGCGGCGCAAGGATTGGCTGGCGAACTTGGGTGAAATGTCTGCCGGGATGGCCCATGAGATCCGTAACCCGCTCGGTGCGTTGGCCGGCGCGATGCAAATGCTTCGAAAAGATGCGATGGAGGATGAAACAAATCGCCGGTTGATGGACATTGCGATTCGAGAGGCCACCAGGCTCGACAACATCATTACTGAATTTCTCCAGTATGCGCGCCCGCCGGCGCTCAATCTTGCGGAGCATGATCTCAACAAAGTACTTGCCGAGACGCTCGATCTCGTTCAACATGAAGCGCGAACACGTTCCAAGATCAAGATTGTCACGTCCCTGGCAACCGGGACTCTCACGGCCCTGGTCGATCAAGATCAGCTGCGGCAAGTCTTCTGGAATATGGCAACGAATGCGTTTGAAGCGATGCCGGATGGAGGACAGTTGACGATCTCGACGAGCTGCCGCCATGTCGATGCCGGCAGTCGGAAGGGCGACGTCATCGAAATTGCGTTTCAAGACACCGGGGAAGGGATTCCGAAACAGAACCTCGACAAGATATTTCTTCCGTTTTTCACGACGAAGAAAGAAGGGTCAGGATTGGGCCTCGCAGCCGTGCATCGCATCGTCGATCTGCACGGGGGGTGGATCAAGGTCGAAAGTCAGGAGCGTCAAGGCTCGCGTTTCGTGGTATGTATGCCGCGTTCCGGGGATGCCGGGGTGCGGTTATGGCATGAGGGACGGACACCGTGGAAAAAATTCTAGTTGTCGATGACGAGCGGGGGTTGCGCGAAGTCTTGAGCATCATGCTCAAGCGCGCAGGCTATATTGTAACTGAAGCGTCGGATGGCGAAGAGGCCATCGGTCACATAGGCAAGGAAATCTTCGATCTCGTTATCACGGACCTCCGGATGCCGAAAGCCGACGGCATGGCGGTCCTGAAGGCGGTGAAGTCTTCTTCTCCTGAAACCGTGGTCCTCGTCATTACGGCGTTTGCGACCGCGGATTCGGCAGTCGATGCGATGAAACAGGGCGCATACGATTACCTGACCAAACCGTTCCAGGTCGATGAAGTGCAGTTGATCATCCGCAACGCCTTGGAGAAACGGCGACTCTCGACGGAGAATATTCTATTGAAACGTGAAATGGCGAGCCAGTCGTCGTTTGCGCAGCTCGTCGGCCAGAGCGAAAGCATGCAGAAGGTGTTTGATGTGGTGCGTAAAGTCGCAGACGCGAAGAGCAATGTGCTGATTTGCGGAGAAAGCGGAACGGGAAAAGAGTTGGTGGCGCGTGCGATTCACTATAATAGTGCCCGGAGCCCAATGCCGTTTGTTGCGGTGAATTGCAGTGCCGTGCCGGAGACGTTGCTCGAAAGCGAGCTTTTCGGGCACATGAAGGGGTCCTTTACCGGTGCGATGGCCAATAAAGCTGGGTTGTTCGAAGTCGCCAATGGCGGGACAATCTTCTTGGATGAAATCGGCGATACAACCCCGACAATTCAAGTCAAGTTGTTGCGCGTCATTCAGGAACGAGAGTTCCGGCGTGTGGGCGGCACCCAGGATGTGAAGGTGGACGTGCGCATCGTAGCCGCGACCAATAAGGATCTTGAAAAAGCTGTGGCCGACGGCTCATTTCGCGAAGATTTGTACTACCGCTTAGACGTGATTCCGATTCGGCTTCCACCGTTGCGGCTTCGAACGGGAGACATTCCGCTTCTGGTCAAACATTTTCTCGATAAGTTTTCACAGGAAAGCGGCAAGCCGGTTCCCGTCTTGACATCGGAGGCGATGCATGTGTTGCTGGGCCATGAATGGCGCGGCAACGTGCGCGAGCTTGAAAACTTGATTGAGCGCGTGGTCACCTTTTCCGCCGGTGCGCCTGTTTCGGATAAGGATATTCGTGGTTGGCTTCATCGAGTTGTGACTCCTCAGCAGCAGGGAGTGCCCACTGATTTGCCCGAAGAGGGGCTGGACTTGGAAGGACTGATCAACGGCATTGAAAAAGACCTGCTCTTGAAAGCGCTCGAACGGGCCATGTGGGTAAAGAAAAAGGCTGCACGGCTGCTCAAACTCAACACACGATCCTTTCGCTATCGACTAGAGAAGTATGCCATCAAGGGAGGCCGTGATTAATCCCCAGTCGAGCCCGTCCGAGATCACCGTCTTCGCTCCTGCCAAAATCAACGTGGTCCTGCGTATCCTCGACCGTCGTCCCGACGGGTTCCACAATCTCTGGTCGGTCATGCAGACGGTTGCCCTCGAAGATGAGGTGCAGATCCGTTTGCGTTCTGATCGGACGGAGATACAGCTGAGATGTGACGCAACGCAGCTGGCTGCAGATCAGAGTAATCTCGTCTATCGCGCGGCGGCCGAAGTGTTGGTGCGAGCCCGGCTGTCGATTGGTCTCGATATTGAGTTGCGTAAGCGCATTCCGATGGGAGCCGGGCTTGGTGGCGGGAGTAGCGATGCCGCAGCCACCATTATAGGGTTGAACCGTTTATTGCGGTTGGAGTGGTCTCCGGCGCAGATGGCAGATGCCGGGCAATCGTTGGGCAGCGACGTGCCATTTTTTCTCTTTGCGCCATCGGCGGTTGTGGCGGGTCGGGGAGAAACAGTTCGTCCGGTCGTCATTGAAGGGGGGCGCTGGGTCGTGCTCGTCAATCCGGGGTTTGGGGTCAATACCAAGTGGGCCTATCAAGAGTTGGCTGCCACCAGGCTTGCCGTGACGCCGCTCTCGCCGGTTCAGCAGAACCTCGATCGGCAATCGCACGTGAGCTGGGTCCAATTGATTGCGGCAGCAGAGAATGATTTCGAGGCGCCGGTCTTTGCCGCACATGAGAAGCTTCGAGAAATTAAACGGAATTTGCAGGATTATGGGGCTGAGATCGCGCTGCTGTCCGGCAGCGGGGCGACGGTGTTTGGGGTCTTTACGAACGAAGCGCGCGCGCGCCAGGCCCAGGCCCAGTTCGCGAATGAGAACTCGATGAAAGCTTTTGTCGTGTCCACCTGCTCAGGTCCGCTAGCCCACATTGTTCATGACGGTTCGTTGCGAAATCGATGAGCCGCGTCGCGAGACCGGCGTGCGGAGCCCAGGGGACTGGCTCCGACGTCTGCGGCGGTGCCTGTCCCGCTCCTCCTCAGACGGGGACAGGCACCAAAAAGAAGGGTGCCAGTCCCTAACGTACTGTGAGGGTCCGAGGGGCGAGCCCGTTGGCCGGAGGCTGGTCGTAGCAGCGGATCGGCGATTGCAGCAGAAGCGCTCATGAATAATGAGGGCTTGGTTGGCGAGAGGAACTTCCACGATAAGCTGTTGCCGTGGCTCGGTTGACAACTCCCTGTACATTCCGCTAAATTCTAACCCCTTAGTTGGCTTCCTCAACAGCGCGCAGCGAATGAAGCAGGCGGGCTACGATCACGCCCACCGACGCCCGCCGTCGAGACGAACCATATACTACGTAATCAGACCGTGACGCAGTGGCAGATACGAACCCTCTGAGGAGTCGATGAGCAGGGAGCTAAAGATATTCTCCGGCAACTCGAATCCGGCACTGGCCCATGAGATTTGTTCCTACCTTGGGACCAAGCTCGGTGCGGCCACGGTGTCGTCATTCAGTGATGGGGAAATTCGCGTCAAGATTGAGGAGAACGTTCGTGGTGGCGATGTGTTCGTCGTGCAGTCGAGTTGCCAGCCAGTCAACGATTCTCTGATGGAGTTGTTGATTATTATTGATGCGCTTAAACGGTCATCCGCGAATCGTATCACCGCGGTCATCCCCTATTTCGGCTATGCGCGCCAAGATCGCAAAGATCAGCCGCGTGTGCCGATTTCAGCCAAGCTCGTGGCTGATCTCATCAGTACCGCCGGTACCGATCGGGTGCTGACCATGGACCTCCATGCGGGGCAGATCCAGGGGTTCTTCAATGTGCCGGTGGACCATCTCTACGCGCTACCCGTACTCTTGGATTACATTACGAAGCTGAAGCTGAGCGACTTGGTGGTTGTCTCGCCGGATGCGGGTGGAGTCGAGCGTGCGCGTGCCTTTGCGAAGCGGCTCGGCGCAAGTTTGGCGATTATCGACAAGCGGCGTGATGGGCCAAATCAGACGCATATCATGAACATCATCGGCGACGTCGTCGGCAAGAGTGCGCTGTTGCTGGACGACATGATCGACACGGCGGGCACCATCGTGAAGGGGGCTCAGGCCTGTATGGATCGCGGAGCTCGGGAAGTGTGGACCGCCTGTACCCATGCAGTACTCACCGGGCCGGCCTTGGCCCAGATCCAGCAATCCTGCTTGAAGCAAGTGATCGTGACCAACACGATTCCGTTACGGGGCAAAGAGCAGAGCTGCCCGAAGTTACATCAATTGTCGGTCGCGCCACTGTTAGGCGAGGCGATTCGGCGAATCCATGAAGATGAGTCAGTGAGTTCATTGTTTGCCTAAACTGAACATATCTAGAGATCGGCGAGAGGAAGACGGAGGACTATCATGAGGTTTGATCTAGCAGTCACAGTGAGAGAGAAGACGGGAAAGGGCGCAGCCCGCCAGCTTCGACGAGAGGGCAAGGTTCCTGGCGTGTTGTATGGGCAGGGCGAATGCCTGCTCTTGACGATTGAACCCGATCGCCTGGTCAAGATTTTGAAGGCACAGGCGGGAGGGGCCGCGCTCGTATCGCTTACCCTCACCGGCGCGAAGTCTAAACCAAACCGCACTGCGCTGTTGCGCGATTTCCAGGTCGATCCGGTCGAGGGGAACATCCTGCATGCGGATCTGTTTGAAATCTCCATGGACAAGCCGATTCGCGTGAAGGTGCCCCTGCATTTGACCGGGGGAGTGCCGGCCGGCGTCAAAGAAGGCGGTATCCTTCACCACAATATGCGTGAGTTGCATATCGAGTGTCTGCCGGCTGCGTTGCCGGACTTCATCGAAGTCGATGCCTCAGGGCTCGCCATTACACAAGGCCTTCATCTGAAAGACTTGGCTGCGCGCGAAGGGGTCCGCTATCTTGACGATCCTGAACAGATGGTCGTGAGCGTGGCGGCGCCGATGACGGAAGCCAAACTCGAATCGCTCCTAGCAAGCGGTGCAGCTGCGCCGGAAGCTGGGAAAGAGCCTGAGGTGGTTGCGAAGGGTAAAGTGGCAGGTGAAGGCGCTGAGGGTGGTGAACCGGCGAAGGCTGGTGCAGCGGCTGCCGCTCCTGATGCCAAAGGTGGCGACAAAAAGGGTGCTGCAGCGCCAAAGGCTGAGAAGAAAGAATCCGAAAAGAAGAAGTAACGGTGCATCTCATCGTTGGGCTGGGCAACCCGGGTGCTGCCTATGCCCCAACCCGCCACAACGCCGGCATGTGGGTCATCGAGCGGGCTGCCGCTCGATGGTCAGTCCGTATTGCCAAGCGCGGCATGGCGCATCGTGGATCGGGACGGCTTGGGTCGGAACTCCTCGAGCTCGCCGGTACCCTGGATTGGATGAACATCACCGGCCCTCCGCTCAAAGTCCTCCTGCGAGAATATTCACTAACCGCCGACAATCTGATCCTCGTCCATGACGATCTCGACCTCGATCTGGGGCGTCTACGGATCAAGCAAGCCGGTGGGCATGGGGGACATAACGGGATTAAGTCGGTCATCGACGCGATCGGGACGCCCCAGTTTGTGCGGATCAAGATCGGAATCGGTCGTCCGGCACCGCGTCAGGATTCAGCGGACTATGTGTTGGAGGCGTTTACGCGCGCCGAGCTTGAAGTATTGAACCCCTGCCTCGACCGTGCCGTCGATGCGTTGGAATGTTTGATCCATCGAGGTCTAGCGGTGGCGATGAACGAGTTTAATGTGCGGGAACAAAACAGCACGAATGAGGAATGAGAAATGTGGAATTTGGAGTTGGCTGGTCGGCGTTCTCAACATTCATCATTCCTAATTTCTAATTCAACATTGGGTTAAAGCATGGGACTTTGTTGCGGCATGATCGGTTTGCCGAATGTGGGGAAGACTACCGTCTTCAACGCGCTCACTGGTAGTGGCGCCTTGGCGGCCAATTATCCCTTCGCGACCGTCGATCCCAATACCGGCATCGCCCCGGTGCCGGATCCGCGCCTTCTCGTCCTGACCGACCTCTTTAAGTCGAAGAAGACGACCTATAGCACGCTGGAGGTGCGCGACATTGCCGGCCTGGTTGAAGGGGCGAGCAAGGGAGAAGGCCTCGGCAACCAGTTTCTCGGCCACATCCGCGAAGTCGATGCGCTCCTCCACGTCGTCCGCTGTTTCCAAGGGACGGACGTCGTGCATGTCAGCGGAGCGGTGAACCCTCTCCGTGACATTGGCATCATTGAAACAGAGTTGCTGCTGGCCGACCTCGAAACCCTTGATCGACGGAAGCAAAAGACGGAAAAGAAAGTCCGAGCCGGCGACAAGAAGGCCGCCTTTGAGATGGCCTTCATCGACAAACTGATCGGATTGCTCGACAAGGGCGAATGGCTGGGCAACCTGACCTATACCCCCGAAGAACGCCTGGTGCTCGATGAATGTCAATTGCTGGCGGCAAAGCCAGTGCTCTTCGTGGCGAATGTATCGGAGCAAGCCAGTGCCGATGAAGCGATGGTGAAGGCAGTCCGCGAGTTCGCCGACAAACGCGGCGCACGCGTCGTCACAATTTGCGGCCAGCTCGAAGCCGAACTCTCCACGCTGCCAGAATCCGAACGAATCGACTTCTTGAAAGAAATGGGCCTCACGGAATCTGGCCTTGTCCGGCTAACCCGTGAAGCCTACACGTTGCTGAACATCGTGACCTTCTTCACTGCCGGAGAAATCGAATCCAGGGCCTGGCCTATTCCAAAGAACATGAAGGCGCCTCAAGCCGCAGGCAAGATCCACTCCGACATGGAGCGAGGCTTCATTCGCGCCGAGGTCTATCATTACGACGATCTGCTGGCTTGCGGGTCAGAGGCGAAGGTGAAGGAGAAGGGGCTGTTTCGGCTCGAAGGCAAGGATTACATCATCAAAGAAGCCGACATCGTGTATTTTAGATTCAATGTGTAGTGCGAGATTGCGGGTCCTGTTGTCGAGTAGCCCAAGCGTGCGCTCACCCCGCCCGGTGTTGGATCGGAAGGGCAGCCTAGTCGTCCTCCTGCTCGCGGAACGCGCACGATAAGAATGTGCTCGTTCGACGCGCGCAATCGAGGATCGACCAGGCTACCCTTGACAAAGAAATGCGGAATTGGGAAGACGCACGCAGTTGGAGACCAATCGGCCATCCTTTAACAGAAGATCAAAGCTAAGGCAGGCAGGCGTCGACCTCGGCGCCGTCCGCAACGCAACCGCAATCAATTCCCGAATTTCTCTCGGCAGAGTCTCGTCGAGTCCCTGCCGCTGCTGCAGCCTTCGCACAGAGCCTTGGCACATCCTGGCGCTGGTAAGGTAACACGTTCAAGTGTCAGAGGATGATGCTGACGCCTTTTTTCTGTGAACTAACCACTTATTGATTCCCTCGTTATCGTAGTGGTTAGCCTTAATTCTCTTTTCAAGAGAGTCACTGCATGGCAAAACACTGCCTGAGGCCATTGAAGGAAAGCTAGCGGTCCGCGTCAGCTTGGGACTGGATGTGTTAGGGCGGCTGCAAAAGCAAATCCAACAGGTCTTTCTGAACATGCGACCGGCGCTGGTCAACGGAGCCAAGGCTGAGCAATCGTCGGCCATACAGGCAAGTTAAGAGGGTTGAGCGTCTGAAAGGCAGATTCTGATGATGGGCGCAATTGGATAATCATGAACGTGACAAATTCTGATTCCGCTCGTTTGCCCGTTCTTGAGCGTTTGCTCCTGGTGGGGTTTTTGGTCCACGTGGTAACCGGGTACGCACTGTATTTTGTTGCACAGACGCAGCCGGAACCACCCGCATGGGCGGCTGAGTACATCGAGCAACTCAAGCCCACCGTCATGAGGCTCGAGACCGCCGCGCAACTCAGTGATCGTCCATTCCCTGCGCAAGTGATGATCCTGTACACGGCGGTCAGTACCGTCCTGCTGACGGTGTACTCCGTCTACTGTGCATTTTTCGTAAAACACGAACGGCGAGAATTTTACCGACGCTATTGTGAAGGGTTGCAGCAACCTGGGGCCACACCCAACCAAGGGCTGAAGTCTGCTGTCGCCGGGGTAGTTGTGCTGATCGCCGTTGGTTTTCTTTGGCCGAGTATCCTCCTCTTTATGGGGATGAGCTACTTCAACTATCAAGTTGTGGCACTCTTTTCCTCTTCCATCGGTTCGGCCACTGTTTTGTTGCTATCCTCGGGTTTCATGGCTCTCCTTTGCGTGATTGGAATATGGTGCATCTATTTGTCAATCTGTAGTTTCAAATCCCGCACATCAATGAGGAGTTGATGATGGCTACAAATCAAAGCAATCAGAATTTGACAGTGGAAGTCGCCATTGAATTACCGGGTCAATTCTTGTGCGTTCCGTTGAAAACCGTGCGGGATTAAACGGGGTCATTCTAGTTTTCCAGGGGCCTACCTGGGCTCAGAGCGGACTTTGCTGGAGGAGCGGGGACCCACCGAGGCTGAGGTGAGAGGGAAAGCTGGAACTGACTGAAGTACCGCGGTCGCATGACCGCGGCTGAAGGAATTCCAGAAGGTTTCCACTCGACGAAGCCCGGAAGGGTCGCTCCGGAGGCAAGGGAGCGGTTGTGCCCAGGCAGGCCACGAGCTGCCGTTCTTATCCGTCAGAGCGCCGTGGATGGGGTATCGTGGGAGGTGCGGGAGCGAAGGCCCACAGGCCGCCGACTGCATTTACCCTTCCTAATCCACGCGATTATTTTCTTTCCCCCTTCACACTTCAGAGAAAATTCTTAGTAGGATGTATTCGAGCCTTGCTCATGGAGCGCCACATGATGCATTCGAGATACGTTCGACAGCGGGTCTTCTTCAGTCTCTTCCTGCTGGCAGCTGTATCCTTAATTGCGTTTCCGGCAAAGGCTGAATGGTATGTGGCGGGAGATGTTGGGGCTAACTTCGCGGATCGTCTCACCGGCATATCGGGAACTGGCGACCTCACGGGAGTCGCACCTCGATCTCCTAACTTCGACCTCAAGAATTCGATCAGTTACGGCGCTAAGCTTGGATATTTTCGTGATCACAGTTGGTTTGGGATTGAGGGCGAAATCTTGCAGGCCACGCCGCACATCAAGAGCTTGGATGAGGATCCCGGCATTCATTTGCGAGTGACCACTGTTGGGGTCAACCTTCTTGCTCGGTATCCTGGACGTACGTTCCAGCCTTACGTAGGAGTCGGCGTGGGTACGGTGATTGCCCATCTCAGTGATACCGCCACAGTACAAAGTAATACCAGTGTTGCTGGTGGGTGGAATGTGCTCGTGGGCCTGCGCGCATTCGTTACGCCCTATGTCGCAGTCTTTACCGAATACAAACATACAGGGGCCACGCTCCGGTTCGATCAGGCGTTCGGTACGGGAGGATTTGAAGGAATATACAGAGCACAGCATGTGTTGGTTGGCCTCTCCTATCATTTCTAGGAGCGGAGAATTTCTATGCCTCGTATAGCCAAAATCGCTCTTCTTCTCGGTGGGCTTCTGATTCTGTCTTCCTGCGCGGAATCCGCGCATCAGACACTTCGACATGCGGGCCATATCAACGTACCTCTTGAGCTGGCAAAACAAATCGATACCAGCGTGAGCTTTGTAGATTTAAGAGCAGCTCCTGCCAATTACGTCGGGCGAGTCATTATGGCCGGGGGTGTCGTCATCAGCGCCAAGCGGACGAAGGATCAGACCGAAATTGAGATTCTCCAGCTTCCTACCGAAGGAGGAGAGCTTTCGACAACAGATCGGCTCCGATCCGAAGGGCGTTTCCTGGCTGTCCGAGAAGAGTTCTTCGACCCGGCGACTGTGCCTCCAGGGACTCCGATTACCGTCATTGGTGTCGTCAAAGGCTCAATCTCAAGGCCGCTGGATGATAGTGAGTACATCTATCCCGTTCTTGATATCAAGCACCTCACCGATTGGAGCGCGGTCGCTTCACAACGGTCAGAAGGCAGCGCTGCTGCATTCTACGGTCCACACTACTCGCCGTTTGGATATTGGGGGAGGCCGTACGGATACTCTCCTTACTTTGGGAGGCCCTTTCCCTTCTACAGCCAGCCACGGCCGTCGTCGCCACCGCCACCACCTCGGCAACATATCCCACCACGATTCAGGCAACGATAATGACCTGAGATGATGGGATGGACGGTTGTGCCTCCGTAGGTCGTGCCTTAGCCCCGTACCTTGCTGCGTGTAGCTTCATTGACAGTTTCTCAAAGCCTATGTTAGTTTCACCGCTTCGCGCTGGCTGAATCCAGCGTGCCCACACCTTGCTCCCAACTTGTTTGGGGGCCTTTGTCCAGGAGGATTGCTGCATGGAGCTCTACGAGTCTCTGTTCATTATTCGTACGTCTGTCTCCGACCAGGAGACCACTGCCTTGATCGAAAAGATGAAGGCGGTGGCGGAAAAGACCGGCGCAAAGTTCATCAAATCAGAAAATTTGGGCAAGAAGAAGCTCGCCTACGAGGTGAAGCGGGAGCGCAAGGGCACGTATGTCTACTTCTACTTCAGAGCGCCCAACGTTACGGTCGGTGAATTGGAGCGGTCCTATCGTTTAGAAGACACGATCATCAAGTTTTTGACCGTCCACCTCAAAAAAGAACTGGTGCCGCCACGGCCGCTCGAGACGTCATCAGAGGAGTTTGCCGGTGGCCGGGTTTAATAAAGTCATTCTCCTCGGGAACCTCACGCGGAATCCTGAGCTGCGGTATACGCCGAACGGGACGCCGGTGGCCAGTTTGGGCCTCGCGGTCAGTCGGCGGTACAAGCAGGGTGACGAATTGAAAGAAGAAGTCTGTTTTGTCGACATTGTCGTCTTTGGCAAGCAGGCGGAACATTGCGGGCAGTATCTTAGCAAGGGGAACGGAATCATCGTCGATGGTCGGTTGCAGCATCGCCGATGGGAAACGGAAGACGGCCAGAAGCGCAGCAAGCATGAAGTGGTGGCCCAAACGGTGACGTTCATGCCGAAACGCCAGGATGGCGGTGGCAGCGGAGGCGGGGCTGAGGCGCCTGTGCATGACGATGCCGGGTACGAATCCGACGAGCACGTCTGAGCGAAGCCCGGTCTGTCCGGTCCATCTGGTCTATCTAGTCTGTCTGGTCTATCTGGTTAGTTCCGCTCAACCAAAGACGAGACAGACCGAATAGACCAGACAGACTAGATAGACCGACCGACCAAATGAACAAGACCGGCAGGCGGACTTTTTCAGCATCCTGCTAACAAATAGGGAGATGGTTTTTATGGAGCGTGAACAACAACAAGGCGGAGACCGGGACGGCGGCGGTGGTGGACGGTTTTTCCAACGCAGACGGCCTTGCAGGTTTTGTATCGAGAAGGGGTCGATCGATTTCAAAGATGTCGGGCTGCTGAGAAACTTTTTGACTGAGCGGGGTCGGATTGTCCCGAGGCGCATCTCCGGCAATTGTATGAGGCATCAGCGCGAATTGACGGCCGCTGTCAAGCGGGCTCGGCACATTGCGCTTATCAGCTTTGCAGAAGAACGATAATTGTCACGTTGGGGATAGGAATGCAGGTAGGCGCCACGATGGAACTGCTCAGGCCGTTGCTGGCTGACATCACTGTCGATGGGCTTTCGCTGGTCGGCGAGGTCACGGCGGAAGAGCTCGGTCTCACCGAGGACGATGCTGTAGTCCTGGGACCGCTGGCTGTGAGCCTGGACCTGACCAATATCGAAGGGCTGGTTGCCGTGACCGGTGTGCTGGAAGGCACGATCATTCGCGAATGTGTGCGGTGCTTGAAGGGGTATGAGGATTTGCTGGCTTTTTCTGTGCGGGCGGCCTTTGTCCCGGAGCCCAAGTCATCGCCTCGTCATCCGAAGCGAGTCGATCCCCGAAAGGCGCGCACAGAGGTCGTGGAAGCTGAGCCGGAAGAGGAGCCGGACGATCAGTATCAATACCAGGGCAATCAGCTGGAGCTGGCTCCCATGTTGCGTGAACATGTGATTTTATCGGCGCCGATGCAGCCGCTCTGCAACAACGATTGTTTGGGACTCTGTGCGCAATGCGGGAAGAATTTGAATGAGGGGCCCTGTCACTGTGCCGTGGAACCGCCAATTCCGACATTTCGGGTGGTCCAGAGCATGAAGCTCAAGACCGGCGGATCGTCAGATTCGTAGTAGGACCGTCAGCTATCGAACGTGAGAAGGAGTTGCCATGCCGAATCCGAAACATAAACATTCACGGGAACGCCGCGACAAGCGGCGCACGCAAAAGCTGCGCATCACCCCTCCGGGCATGTCCGTCTGTCCCCAGTGCCACGAGATCAAGCTGCCTCATTACACCTGCTTGAATTGCGGAACGTATAAGGGCAAGGCGGTCATCCAGGTCGAAGAATCCTAGGCAGGTTCGTGACAGGGTCAGCGGCTGTGCTTGGTGGTTCTACGGATCACGACGGGATGATGACTGTATGCCTGTTGCGTCGATCGGTCCACTGCTCTAAACTCCTCCCGCATGTCGCGTGGTAACTACTGATTTCCTTTCCCGACCGCGCGATACGTCATCGTTCGATGAGTACTCAGCTCTATGAAGATCGCGCTAGATGTCATGGGCGGTGACCATGGACCGGCTCCGGCCATTGAGGGAGCTCTCCAGGCCGCCCAGGAATGCGATGTCGAAGTGCTGTTGGTCGGTGACGAGGCTATCATCACCGCCGAATGTCGCCGTCTCGGTTGTACAGACCCCCGCCTCTCTATCCGGCATGCCTCCCAAGTCGTTGAGATGCACGAGTCGCCTGCTTCCGTCGCCCGCAAGAAACGGAATTCCTCCATCTGGGTGGCCACTGAGTTGGTCAAGAGCGGTGAGGCGAGCGCTGTGGTCAGTCCCGGAAACACCGGCGCCAGCATGGTGGCGTCGTTCTTTGTGCTCGGGCTGACGAAGGGTGTCGAGCGCCCGGCGATCGCGACAAGCCTGCCCACATTGACCGGTACGGCGATCATGTTGGATGTGGGAGCCAATGTGGACTGTTCGGCTCAGCATCTGGCACAATTTGCCATCATGGGAAATGAGTACGGCAAACATCTCTTCGGGAAGCCCAACCCACGTATCGGGCTGTTGAGCATCGGGGAGGAAGATGGTAAAGGCAATGAGGTGACCAAGGAGGCATTCAAGCTCCTCAAGGCCAGTCAACTCAACTTCATCGGCAATGTCGAAGGCCGCGATGTGTATAGCGGGAGCGCCGATGTCGTGGTGTGCGATGGCTTCATCGGGAACGTTGCGCTGAAAATTTCCGAGGGAGTGGCCGATACGATCAAGAAGTTGTTGGTCAAGGAAATATCCGGGTCATTCTTCGGCCGCCTGGCCTATCCACTCATTGCCGGGCCGTTGCGTAACTTGAAGAAAAAAATCGATTACGCGGAGTTCGGCGGGGCGCCGCTTCTAGGGGTCAACGGTATTACCATGATCTGCCATGGCCGTTCGTCTGCCAAGGCGATCAAGAATGCCATTCGCCGGGCGAAGGGGCTGGCAGAGAGTCGTGTCGATGAGCTGATTCAGCGCGATATTGAAGAAAGTTTCTCGCAAGTCAAGCCTATCGAGGATAAGCAAGCATGAAGGCCCGCATCGCAGGGACCGGATCCTATGTGCCGACCAAGGTGTTGACCAATGCCGATCTCGAACGGATGGTGGCCACCTCAGACGAATGGATCGTCGAACGGACCGGCATCCGAGAGCGGCATGTGGCTGGTCCCGGTGAAGCCTGCTCTGATCTGGCGGTGAAGGCGGCGGAACGGGCTCTGATCGCCGCCGGGGTGAGCGCAGCCGATCTTGACCTGATTCTGCTGGCCACTTGCACCGGTGACTATCCGATTCCCGCCACGGCCTGTTTGATCCAGCATCAGCTGGGAGCGACGCGTGCGGCGGCTTGCGATTTATCGGCCGCCTGTTGCGGGTTCGTCTATGCGTTATCGGTGGCGGATGCCTATGTGAGAACTGGCATGCGTCATGTGTTGATTATCGGGTCGGAAGTGATGTCGGCGATTACCGACTGGACCGATCGCAATACCTGTATTTTATTCGGCGATGGGGCTGGGGCGGCAGTGATCAGCGCCAGTGAGAACGACCGGGGCATCCTCTCGACGCATCTTCGTTCCGATGGCGCCCTCTGCGATTTGATTGCAGTGCCAGGGGGAGGATCGCGTTTACCTCCCTCTGAGAAGGTTGTAGCGGAACGGATGCAGTACATCAAGATGAAGGGGAATGAGACCTTCAAGGTGGCAGTTCGAAACTTGGAAGAGGTCGCGCGGGAAACCTTGGCTGCGAATCATCTCCGCGTTGAAGATCTTGACCTCTACGTGCCGCACCAAGCGAATGTGCGTATTCTCAAAGCGGTGGCCGAGCGCCTCGGACTCCCTCCGGAGAAAGTGATGTTGAACCTCGATCGGTATGGAAATACTTCGGCCGCCTCAATTCCTATTGCCTTGGATGAAGCTATTCAGCAGGGGCGAATCAAAGACGGGAGTTTGGTGATGTTAGGGGCTTTCGGTGCCGGACTGACGTGGGCATCGGCTCTGATCAGGTGGTAGCGGGCGAAATGATCAGTGTTCAGCTCAAAGAGTTGGCTGATCGCTTCGAACCAACTTTTCCCGTTGACATTCCAAGGAAATTCGACGATATCTAACCTCGCGGGGATGGTGCAGTGCACCTTCCCCTGTTTCGAGTAATTCGAGGATGAGAGTAAACAGTAGCCTCGTGCAATCGCTCCGGTAGTATGGCGACTCTCCAATCAACAAGGGCATCCAGTATCGGGTTGGTCTTCCCAGGCCAGGGGTCTCAGTCAGTCGGGATGGGAAGAGCCTTGCTAGAGGCTGATCCGAGCATCAGGAGTCTGTACGAAGAGGCTTCGTCGGTGCTGAGGTACGACATTGCCGCACTGTGTTTTGAGGGACCAGTAGAACGATTAAACCTCACGGAATATACTCAGCCTGCATTGTTGGTGAGCAGCATGGCCGCGCTCCAGGCGTTCAAGCCATTAGGCATTGCACCGATTGCGGTGGCGGGTCATAGCCTGGGTGAATATTCGGCCCTTGTCGCCGCTGGGGGAATGACCTATCGCGAGGCGGTGGCGATTGTACAGAAGCGAGGCCGGTATATGGCTGAAGCAGTGCCGCCTGGGACTGGGCTTGTCGCCGCGCTTCTTGGCCTCTCGGTTGACGTGGTGAAAGAGGTCTGTCGCGAGGCCTCGTCTGTAGGAGTTGTGGCTGCGGCGAATTTCAATTCGCCGGGCCAGATTGTCATTGCCGGGGAAAAGGCTGCCGTGGAACGGGCCATTGAACTGGCGAAGGCCAAGGGATGTAAGAAGGCGATTCCTCTTCCCGTGAGTGTGCCAGTGCATACGCCGCTGATGCAGAAGGCCGCCGATCGACTGGCTGGAGATTTGGCGGCGATCACCTGGTCCGATCTCAAGACGCCATTGATTAATAATGCAGAAGCTAGAGCCATTACTAAGGCTGGTGACATCCAGCCATCGCTGGTACGACAACTTCCTTCGTCGGTGCTCTGGGAAGATTCGGTGAAGGTCATGGCTGCGATGGGTGTGACGACGTTTGTCGAGGTTGGGCCTGGAACGGTGTTGAGCGGCTTGATCAAACGGATTCTGCCGGACGCGGTGACCCTGAATGTCAATGATCCTAAGTCGCTCGAGGCGACCCGCGCTGTGCTCAGCGCGTAAAGGGATATGAGGAGCGAGCGGATGTCACTTCATGGTAAGGTTGCGATTGTCACGGGGGCGGCGCAAGGGATCGGCCGGGCCATTGCCGAGTCATTGGCGCAAGCCGGGGCCGACATTGTGGTCGCCGATCTTGACCCTGTCCGGTCGAAGGATGCGGTTGCGGCGGTGGAGCAGTTGGGGCGTAAGGCGCTGAACGTCAAAGTGAATGTCGCCGATGCCGCCGACACCAAAGCGATGGTCGATCAGGTGCTCAAGGCATGGGGGAAAGTCGATATTCTGGTGAACAATGCCGGGATTACGCGTGATGGGTTGCTGTTGCGGATGAAAGAGGAGGATTGGAATCTCGTGCTGCAAGTCAATTTGAACGGAACGTTCAACTGCACGAAGGCGGTCTTGCTCCCGATGACCAAACAGCGGTATGGTCGCATCGTCAACATTGCGTCGATCGTCGGGGTGATGGGTAATGTGGGCCAGGCTAATTACGCGGCGTCGAAGGCGGCGGTAATCGGATTAACGAAGACAGTGGCACGGGAATATGCGAGCCGCTCAGTGACGGTGAACGCGGTC
>JANOOS010000285.1:0-5390 GCA_031421455.1 Nitrospira sp. | reverse complement strand
GCCATGGCCGTCTGGTCCTGACGCCCGTCTCTCCGTGGCGTCCCGATTGATCATGTCGTGGCGCGCTAAGGTGGTCCCCCAATGGTAGTCGTAGAAGGTCCCAGGGAAGTGAAAGGCGTTGGAGGCGCCGTCGCTCTCCGCCCCGTTGTGGGCATTATGAAAATGCGTCGAGGGCTCATTGCGGCCGAACCCGCCGTTGTTGGTGCGGTCTACCGGCAGATTGTTGTAGGCCCGCATGACGATGCCCTCGCCATAGCGGCCCTTCAAGAGCGGGATCGGCGCACGGCCCTTTCCTCCCCAGCCCTCGAATTCGTACATGGGCCAAACCTTGTTCGCTTCCTGGTCCGGCCAGGCCGGGTGGAACTTGGTCCCAGAGGCGCATTCGCCGAATGCCAGGGCGTAGCCGACTTGCGGGAAGAACTCCTTCCAGCGCTGATGCCCGAACCACTCGCCGGGCGGGCGGCCTTCCATCGGGCCCCGCTTGGTGATGGGGTTGATGAAGGGATTCGCCGGTTTATTGCCAGCCGGGTGCGAGCTGAAGTCCGTGTGCCACGAGAGCCGCTTAGAGCTCGGCCTCCCGCCGCCACTCACCCCGCTGGAGGGCCAGACTGCCTCCCACTCGCCGTTCGGCTGCACGAGTTTCGTCAGGGGTGTCGGCGGCACATAGGTGAGCCGATTCAACCGCTGCGTATAGGGCAGCGCGCCCCCGACCGGCGACCGCGGGACGCCGATCGGAACCTGGGCAAAGGCGCTGTTGGCGTAGGGGCTCAGACCGTTCTTGCAGAGCAACAGCCCCGCCGACGTAAACAGGCCCCACTTGAAGAGATCCCGCCGGTTGATCTGGCCCTGAGAAAGTGCCTTAACGATCTCCGAGCGATTGTTCCGCGCGTTCTCCGCTTCCCTGATCCGTCGTTTCGAGGTCTTGAATGGTAAATACATGATGCCTCCTACCGATGAGTGTGGGAAATATCACCTTCAGTCCTTTGACATGCTCAGGGCGACCGGACTTCCGGGCTACCGTTCGTGGTGAGTTTGTCGAGCCATGAGCTGCAGCATCAGGACTATTTACCGGCTGTCTCAGTAAGTGTCTTTCGTCAGGGTTGCTCTTGCGACAACTAGCTGTCTTCACCATATTAATTTTAATGAGCAAACTCTAGGCCAGCCTGTTGTCATATTGACGAGGAATGGAAGAAATTCTCGATCGTAGGATTGGCGTGGTTTCTGACAGGGTCGCATCACAGTTTTCCTAGATTAGGTTAACCAAGAGAGCCTTAGTTCGTACCTAAAACGATTCAGCCTGAATCTGATCTGATCCTCCTTCGCTGAGTACTGCGTAGCTTTTGGCCTTCGTAGCCGAAGTGGTTACTTCGGCTACGAAGTAGGCCGCTGGCCAAGAAAGCGGACGATGGACTATTGAGGCGACAAAGGAGAAGCAGGGATTAATATCTGAACCGCTACCAGATATCGGGCATCGTTTCAGTTCCAGCGACGATATAGAAACAACTCGAGCTGGAATAGGCAGGGGTCGCCAATTTAGAGTATCTAAAGGACCGGATGCCCGAGAGAAGACAACTGAGAAAGGGTCTAGGCTGTCGAGAGCGTATAACCCAACAACTGGTTTGCTGATGGAGGCTGATAGCTGATGATACCCGAGTGCCATCGGAAAAACCCAGCGATAGATAAGGAGAGACCACTAACCGATACACCTTATTCTACTGAGAAGTCAATGCCACCGTCTGACTTCCTGACAAGTTCTCCGTTACTTTCGGTCACGCACTGATCGCCTCTCGATCCAAGCGCAAGATTACTTCACAATGCCCTCCGAGGAGCCTCGCAATGCAGAAGGACTTCTTGCGAATCTCCGCAATCAGATATTTGGATTGGACACAACAAGGTGGGATCCGATGTTAGCGCGAACTGAACCAGAAGGGGTCATGACTTTGCCCCTCCCCATACCTATTCATGCCAGATTAGAGTCAGTGTGAGGTGGCCCGGCTTCCTTTGTCTAGGATGCTCAGAAAGACCGTCCAATGAGCCGTGGGACATGAATCGTTAAACGTGAACGGCTTTGAAGGAACCGTTCTCGGCAGCCCTACGTTTCACCTTTCACGTCTTACCTTTCACGTTTTCTGGGAGAAAGAGATGGGGTCGTCACCTTTGCGGCAACTTCTCAACGAAGCGCTGAATGTGGTCCAAGTACAGGGGAATCCGGTGGACCGCGACAGGCAACGCCTCATACACTCGCTCAGGATCGATGTCGTCGTATTCGTGCACAATCCGGTTGCGGAGCCCGGCGGCCATAGCCATCTCCTTGGCAAAATCGGTCGTCATGACGCCGAGTGTACCGAGGCGCACGAAGGATTCGTGATAGTCCTTGGGTGGCGCATGGCCAGATTCGGCGATCAGATGAAAATTGATGTCGATCATGCGGCCAATGGCCCGTTCGAGATACCGCTCGGCCAAGGCTTCGTTGATGGAACCCTCCAGGTACTGCTCGCGTGACAGTTGGGATAGCCGGGTCATCGCAGCCAAGTCCTCAAGAATGAGGCTCATCTTTCTGGTGATGAGCTGGCGGTCGATCATGGGCGGGAAGGCTCCGCCACTAGTGCTGCCAGTCGCTGGGCGACATGCCGGCGCTCCAGTTCCAAGTAGGGCCGAAAATCTTGGTATGTTTTGAACGCGTAGAGACGCAGACGGGCAAGATCCTGGGGCGTGCCGAAGAGCACACGGCAGGACTCAACGATTTTCCTCAGGAAGAGAGGGTCCGCCCGGTTGAGAATAGCCAGGTCGACCTCGCGTCCAGGGAACTGCATCTGCAATGCCTCTTGCATCTCCAGAACAGTCTGCAAAGACACGTCCGCACTATCAAGTTTCACAGCCAGATCAAGATCGCTACGATCATGGGTGCTTCCCGTCACGGTGGACCCGAACTGGAGGATCAAACGAATTCTGAAGCGCTGGGCGAGCTCTCTCAGCCCCGGCACTGATTCTGTGATACGTTCCTCGCTCATCCGCCCGCTCCGAGGGTTTTCATCCAGACCGTAGCCTAGCCGAGATCAGCTTCAATTGTCCATGCAGCTCTCTGAGATGAAGTAAAGGTGTCAGGAGCCATTGTTTGAATTGACGGAGAGGGGCTGAGGATCGCGCAGTGATACTTGGGCCGGCAGTCCTACGTTTTACCTTTCACGTTTTTTGCAGCTCAGGCCTGTTCGACCGGTTCTTCGATGAGCGCCACGCTAGTCTCTGCATCGAAGGCTTCCAGGGCCTCACCTTCTGCAAGGTCGCTCGTAATGCGGATGTCTTCTGAATAGAGAGTCTCGGAGGTCTCGACCACCTCCAACGATTCATTTTCGATCGGCAGGAGGGCCTGCTCGGACTCGCCCAGTTCTTTGAATTCACGCAACGGCGGGAGCTGGCTCAAGTCTTGTAACCCAAAATGCTCGAGGAAGAACTTAGTCGTCCCATACATGATCGGCCGGCCCGGCACGTCTTTTCGCCCGACGATCCGCACCAGCTTGCGCTCGCACAACGTACGCAGGACACCGGAGGTTTCGACGCCACGGATCTCTTCGATCTCGGATCGTACAAGCGGCTGTTTATAGGCAATAATGGCGAGTGATTCGAGCGCGGAGCGAGAGAGCTTTTGCGCCGCCTTGGCTTTATCCATCCGTTTCAGCCAGGGCCCATACTCCTGCTTCGTCACCAGCCGATATCCGCCTGCAACCTGCACCAGCTGAATACCGCGCCCATCCTGGTCTAAGTCGTGCGCGAGAATTCCCAGCGCCTGAACCACTTCGGCTTTTGAGACCGTCCCCACGATGGACAGCAGCCGAGCGAGCGGCACCGGTTCGGGCGACACGAACAAGACTGCTTCGAGAATGGCTTTGAGTTCCCGCGCGTCGATGGCCTCTGCCTGGCTGCCTACCGCCTCGACAACGGCTTCCTCTACCGCATCGTCCAGCGCCCCATTGCCCTCAATCACCGACACTGTTTCGGCCAAAGTCATGCTATCGGTTTCTTGTTCTATAGTTGAGTTCATGCTCCCCTCCATTCCGCATCATCCAATTCTGCCGGGTCTGGTACGAGTGAAAAACAGCGCGATACGAGGATCGGCCCAAAGTGTTCTGCCTGGAAGACCCGAGCCGTTCGCAGCCGCATCAGTTCCAGTAAGGCCAAAAATGTGACAATGACGACAAGACGATGGCAGGACGGCTCGAACAGTTCGACGAAACTCACCGACTCCTGCTCCTCCAACTTTTCTAAAATTGCGTTCATCCGCTCCCGAACCGTCACGTTGTCGGGCAAAATCTCCATGAACTTTTTGCCGGGATTGCGATCGAGTATCCCCTGCAAGACATCCACTAATTCGAATAGGCTGACATTCTCCAGCAAGGTCTCATCCGATTCCAATTCGACCGCTTGGCTCTGCTCACGACTGTAAATTTCCCGCCACAGCTGCTCATGTTCGTCCAACTGGCGGGCGGCGTCTTTGAACTGCTTGTACTCGAGCAGCCGCCGAACCAATTCTTCACGGGGATCCGGCCCATCCTCGTCATCGGCAACCGTCTCATCGGCAGGAAGCAGCATCTTGGACTTGATCTGGAGCAAGGTCGCCGCCATCACAAGAAATTCCCCCGCGACAGTCAGGTTGAGGCCTTCCATTGCCTCAATATAGGTGAGGTACTGCTGAGCAATCATGTGGATGGGAATGTCGTAGATGTTGATCTCGCTCTTCTTAATGAGATGGAGCAAGAGATCAAGCGGCCCTTCAAAGTTCTCAATGCGAACCTGATAGGGCAGTTCGGTTTGTTCTGTCACATCGAACTGGTCTTCCACAAACCGACTTATACCAGACTTGGGGGAGGTGGGGCAAGCCTCTATCTATTAGTAGTGGTGCAAGGGGGACTGGCTCAGCCGTCGGCGGCGGTGCCTGTCCCCCTGCTTCTCCTAACCCTGTAGATAATCAGCAGGGCGCCGAACGTCAAAAGAATCGCGATGACTGCGTACTGGATGATCTCATTGTCACGCTCTGGGGGTGCCTGTACGGTCGCAGATCTGGTAGCGTTGGTGAACTGTGAACCCTGATCGAACGAGGCTTTGGAAAAGTCGTCTTTGCCCTTGAACGAGGCATTGGAAAAATCCGCCGTCGAGCGAAACGTAGCCCGGCGAAAGTCTGCGTCCCCATAGAACTGGGTAAAGGTAAAAAATGCCTGACCGTCGAACGAAACATCAGAAAAATTCGCCAAGCCTTGAAACCGGCTCCCGGAAAAACCGGTGCCCAATTTAAAATAGGCGCGCGACAGATTGACATCCTTCTCAAAGACCACCTCCAAGAACTCCCCCAACCCATTGAACCGCGCCTGCTGGAATGTGACCGGTCCCTGGAAGAG
>JANOOS010000284.1:0-1987 GCA_031421455.1 Nitrospira sp. | reverse complement strand
GCCCTCCGACGCCCCGGTGGCGTGGAACACGCAAAAGAAAGGTTATCGATCGCGAGTGACCATATAGTCGGCGGTCACCGAGAGGGCGCGTTTGGCCGTACTGTCTTCGAACTGGTCGAGGTCTCGTTGGGCTGCAGCGATGTAGGATCGCGCACGGTCCATGGCATAGGTAATCGAGCCCATTTTATCCATTAAGTGGATGAACCGCCCAAGGTCTTCTTCTGTCAGGGTTCTGCTTTCCATACGGTCGACGATCATCTGCCGGTCCTGCTCCGAACAATGATGCAGAAGATGTAAGAGCGGCAGGGTCGCTTTGCCTTGGCGGAGATCCTGTCCCAGCGACTTGCCCAAGTGTTCGCCATTGGCGGTGTAGTCGAGCGTATCGTCGGCCACTTGGAAGGCGATCCCAAGATGCAGGCCGAACCGGAAGAGCGCATCCTGCTGGGGCTCTGAAGCATCTGCGAGCATGGCGCCCATGCGGCAAGCGGCGGCAAGCAAGCCGGCTGTTTTGTATTCGACAATCTTGAGGTATTCCGCTTCCGACATGGAGGGGTTGCCATTGTAATAGAGCTGCAGCACTTCGCCTTCCGCCATCTTCTTGCAGGCCTCGCCGAGCACTTCGTTAATCCCATGGTGATGGAAGTCGACGACCTGGCAGAAGGCTTTGGAATAGAGGTAGTCGCCGACGAGGATACTGATTTGGTTGCCCCAGACTTTTCGGGCGGTTCGCCGTCCTCGGCGGATATCGGCCTCGTCGACCACATCGTCATGGAGCAGCGACGCCGTATGAATGAACTCCACCAGGCTGGCGAGTTGGTGATGGTCGCGACCGGTATAACCGCAGAGGCGGGCAGAGAGCAGGAGTAAAAATGGTCTGATTCTTTTCCCGCCGCTGTTCAGGATGTGGGCGGCGACGGTATTGACGAGTGCCACACTGGAGTCGAGATTCGTCCGAGCCTGGCGCTCCATCCCCTCCAACTCATCGCGGTACGCCTCCCAGACGTCCGCCATGCTATTGATAGTGGGGGTAATTGGGCTTTGGGGCATGGGGCGGATGGTAGGGCAGAGGAGGAAACAAAGTCAAGCCAGCTACCCCTTTGGGGGGCATGCCGGCAAGGATCCCCTGTGCGAGGGGGAATCTTGACAGAAGAATCGTGCTTCTATTAAGGTGAGCGGGACGGAAATGAGCGGAATTTGCCTTGTGAGTGACGGGGTTAGCCATCCCGATTGCCTCCCTGGTATAGCCTCGGTCTAGCCCGGACTATTCATGAATACCTGCTGCGTCGCTCGATCCTCTCGCCCGGCGGGGCTTTTCTCGTTCGGCCTCTTCGACGGACTGCCAGTACGCCTCCGTCGGCCTTACTTGCGAGAAGCCCCGGCGGGCTTCGGTCTCAAGCGACTCGCGACGGCATTCATGATTAATCCTGGCTGGTAACATCCACGCATACATTTAACGAGATACGAACGATGAGCATCCCCGGGTTTCCGCCGAAGCAAGGCCTTTACGACCCTGAACAGGAGAAAGACTCCTGCGGGATCGGTTTTGTCGTCAATATCAAGGGCCAGAAATCCCATACCATTGTCGAGCAGGGACTCCAGATCCTTGAGAATCTGAGTCATCGAGGGGCGCAGGGCTGTGACCCCTGCACAGGGGACGGCGCCGGGATTCTGCTTCAAGTCCCACACGAATTTCTCAAGCGTGCGGCCGGCGATGTGGGGGTTGCGCTGCCCAATGCCGGGGAGTATGGCGTCGGGATGACGTTTCTTCCTCCCCAGGCCGATGCGCGACAGCAGTGTGAAGCGCTTTTTTCCAGAATTATCGGCGAGGAGGGCGCTCGTCTTCTTGGCTGGCGCGATGTGCCGGTCAAGAGCGATGTGATCGGCCCCGTGGCGCGCAGCACCGAACCCTTCATGCGGCAGGTGTTCATCGCCCGCGATATCCTCAATGAAGGGCAGTTTGAACGCAAGCTCTATGTCATTCGCAAGC
>JANOOS010000283.1:0-4969 GCA_031421455.1 Nitrospira sp. | reverse complement strand
AACGCCCCGAGGGAATATGGTTCATAAGGGGATCGAGCGTTGGGATGGTGTGCAAGCCCAGCTTGACTGGGAAGCCTAAAGTCCCACCAAGGTCTCCGTCGTACCTATGCTGTCCTCGGTAGGTGCGCGCTCCTCCCACCCTAATCTCCCGCTCATTCCGGTTGGCGGTTTTCCCCCTTGCATACCCCGCCATGAGCTGCCGCGTTCCTCTCACGACCGTGAAGAGGTCCGTTGCGTCATCTCACTCACGAGAGATGATGGAGTGCGCATGCCGATTGGAATAGTTTGGATAACAGTGCCTGTGGAGCGTCTTCACATGATTGACGTGAGAGGATGAATGGCCAAGCATAAGCCACCTGTAGCTGCCTCTAAGAAAGCAGATTCCCGTACGGCCCCAGCAGTGACGGCGGTGGAAATGGGCGCGCGGCAGCGCGATATTTCTATCTCCGAGTTCTTTACCAAGAACCGGCATTTACTGGGTTTCGACAACCCGCGCAAAGCTTTGCTGACCTGCGTCAAGGAAGCGGTCGACAACGCCTTAGATGCTTGTGAGGAGGCGGGGATCCTTCCTGATGTCACGGTACAACTGGAGGTTGTAGCTGTCGGATCTTCAGCCTTGCTGCCCGCAAGTCAAGCGACGCGCTTTCGAATTACAGTCACGGACAATGGTCCCGGGATCGTCCGCCAGCAGATTCCGAAAATCTTTGCGAAGCTCTTGTACGGCTCCAAGTTCCACCGCCTGCGCATGAGCCGCGGCCAGCAGGGGATCGGTATTTCAGCGGCAGGGATGTATGGACAACTGACGACCGGGAAACCGGTGAAGATCATCTCGCGTACCGGTCCAAAAGTCCCGGCGCACTACTTCGAAGTGCAGATCGATACGAAAAAGAACGAACCCCTGATCCATGAGAACAAACAAATCAAGTGGGATCAATCCTGCGGGACGCAGGTGGCGATCGAAGTTGAAGGCCGCTACCAGAAAGGCCGCGCGTCGGTGGACGAATATCTGGATCAGACCTCTATCGCAAATCCGCACGTGAGACTTATCTATCGCACACCGGAAGGCGAGACGAAAGAATATCCACGGGTCTATCACGAACTGCCGCCCTCGCCGAAAGAAATCAAGCCCCATCCCTACGGCATCGAATTCGGGATGCTCCTCAAGATGCTCCAGGAGACCAAGGGCGCGACTCTTTCGAGCTTTCTGTCGAGCGATTTTTGCCGGGTGACGCCGGCGCTTGCGGATGAGATATGCAAGACGGCGAAGGTCTCGCCTAGGGCGAGGCCCCGTGACATTCGCGGGGCGATCGCTGAGACGCTCTATCACACGATTCAATCGACGAAGATCATGGCGCCGCCGACCAACTGCCTCTCGCCGATCGGCGAAAAGGCGATCCTCTCAGGTCTCTACAGGCAGATCAAAGGGGAATTCTATACCGCCGTGAGCCGTCCCCCCTCCGTATATCGAGGCAATCCCTTCATCATTGAAGCGGGATTGGCCTTCGGGAAAGCGCCGGATAGTGTCACGAAGTCTGAGAAGCCGGCGCAGCCGCTGGCGGAGGGAGAGCAGGAGGAGGAGGACTCGGAACTCGCCCGCGTGATTCGTTACGCGAACCGGGTGCCATTGCTCTATCAGCAATCTGCCTGCGCCTCGTTCAAGGCGGTGCTCGCGACGACTTGGCGTAACTATGGGATCTCTCAGTCTCGTGGAGCCTTGCCGGCCGGGCCGATGGTTATCTTGGTGCACATCGCTTCCGTGTGGGTGCCCTTTACCAGCGAGTCCAAAGAGGCGATCGCGGAGTATGACGAGATCCACAAGGACATTACCCTGGCGCTTCGAGAGTGCGGACGGAGGCTTGGGCTCTTTCTGCGCCGGCGTGAGCGCGCGGCGGGGGAATACCGGCGGCGGAATATATTCGAACTCTATATCGAGGAAGTGGTCGGAGCCTGTAACCGGTTGAAGGGGGGGAAGCTGCCCACCGAAAAGCTCAAAGCGCAGCTGCAGAAGATTGCCTCCTCACGGACCGGCGGCAGCAAAACGGATGAAACACTCGGCAAGACCGGCGCCGGACCGGAAGGCCTGCCGCACTCCATCATTGTCACTGCTGAAGGAGTCGATGGAGAGATTCCATTGGCAACCGGCGTTTCAGATGCAGTGCCTATCGAAGAAAAGCAGGCTCCACCGAAACCTGCCCGGAAACAGACTGCGAAGGCGAAGCTTGCGAAGAAGAAATCATCCTCACAGCGGCCAGCAGCGGCAGTTCGCACAGGGCGTAAGGCTCACCTGACAGGGAAGAAAAAATAGGACGACGCATGGCCAAAACGAAGATAACGAGGAATAGGACGGTCGAGAAAAAATTGATCGGGCTGGCCGATCTAGTGATCACAGCCGCGCAGCGGGCAAAAGATCCGACGATGGCGATTCCGATTCGTGCCCTTTCGAACGTCACGTTCAACGAGCGCAAGGGGCTGCTCGAGATGGGAAGTAAGAAGCAGTCCCGTTCATTTTTCAACGTCGGTATGGCCAAGAAATTCATGCAGACCATATTGGTCGCGGATGCCCTTTCCGAACTGCAGCGCGCGGAATTGACGACCTCGCTCAGAGAGATCTACTACCGGACCAAGCACACCATTCAGGACTCGCACGAGAATACATTCGATACCCAGGACGAGTCAGATCCCATTATCGAGGATTTGGAAGTGTCGCTCACGGCACTGCGTGAAGAGCTGCATGTGCGCGCAGAGAACGGGGGAAGTATCGTCGGCCCGCTTGTGCTCGGCGACGATGGTGACCGCGTGGATTGCGCCAAGCTGGGGAAAGGCGGTTACTCAGTCCCGTCGATTGTCGAGCCTGAGTATGTGGAAATTCGCCGCTGCACGGCAGACTTTGTGCTGTTGGTTGAAAAGGGTACGCAGTGGAATCGTCTTTCCGAAGATAAGTTCTGGCGTCGGTATAACTGCGTGTTGTTGACAGGGAATGGACAACCGCCTCGCGGGGTTCGCCGTCTAGCGCGGCGACTACACGAGGAATATAAGCTCCCGGTCTATGTCTTGGTCGATAACGATCCCTGGGGGTACTATATCTATTCCGTCATCAAGCAAGGCTCGATCAATCTGGCATTCGAGAGCCAACGCATGGCCATCCCCAAAGCCAAGTTCATCGGCCTTTCCAGCGCCGACCCTGAACGGTATGAACTTCCGCGTAACGTTGGGATCAAACTGAACGAAAAGGACATCGCCCGCGCGAAAGAGCTTCTCAACTATCAGTGGTTCCAGAAGCCGGCCTGGCAGGCGGAAATCAAGCGGATGCTCGCGAGCGGACTCAAATACGAACTGGACGCCCTCGCCAACAAGGACTTCCAGTACCTCACCAAAAAATATCTTCCACGAAAACTGAAAGAGAAAGACTGGCTGGATTAAGCCGATCCGTTCTCTTGCATCGTATTCTGATCCCGGTATCTACTCCGCGGGCAACATCATATACAGCCCGATCGCAATAATCGGCCCCACGACATACATCGCTTTCTTGCCGAAGCTATCGTAGACGCCATAGATCAAGATTGCGCCCATGAAGAAGAAGTAGAGCTGTCCGATACCCCGATAGCCCGCGCTATGTTCCGCTGCCAGTGCGAGAGTAGGCGATCCCAGGATCAATCCGGCTGACAGGGCTGCTAATCGTTTCATCACGCTCTCCATTTCGATGAGGTTAAGACCCAGGGCATCATGCCAATGGACGGGGGCAGACTACACCTCTGTGTCGTATGGATAAGAGATGCCAATTTGCGCCTTCTCATGGTGGGAAGTCAAATTGAAGCCGTAGGGGTAGGATAGGCTTTTAGCATCCGTTATGATCGGTAGCTTGCGTTGATGCGTACATAGTCGAACGACAGATCGGTCGTCCAGATATGGGCTTTCTGGCGACCTTGCGCCAGCCCCACGGTAATCGTAAATTCTTTCTGGCGAAAAACCTTCGCAATACGGGCTTCAGCAGCGAGTCCGAGACCCATTCCCATTTTTACCATCGGAACCCCGCCGAACGAGAGGCTCAACTTTGACGGAGTAATCGGGACCCCGGCTCGTCCGATCGCCGCCATGACACGACCCCAATTGGCATCCTCGCCGAAGAGGGCGGTCTTCACTAAGTTCGAGGTCGCGATGGTTTGGGCGACCTGCCGTGCCTGCACCACGGTGGCTGCTCCGGTCACCTCGATATTCACCACCTTGGTCACCCCTTCGCCGTCGCGACAAATTGCCAGCGCGAGTGATTGGCAGGCTTCTGTCAGGAGCAGCAGGAATCGCTGAAAGGCGGGAGTGCCTTCTTTGATTGTGCGGTTCTCTGCCATGCCGTTTGCCAAGCAGAGGACCGTATCGTTGGTGCTCGTGTCGCCATCGACTGAAATGCAGTTGAATGACTCGTTGGCCGCCAGGCTGAGAGCCCGTTGGAGAGCGCTCTTTGTGATTGACGCGTCCGTGGTGAAATAGGCCAGCATCGTAGCCATGCTGGGATGGATCATCCCGGAGCCCTTGGCCATCCCGCCAATGGTAATCAAGCGCCCGCCGATGGTGTCTTGAAGGGCGATCGATTTTGGTCGCAGGTCGGTCGTCATGATCGCCTGAGCTGCATCCGGGCCTCCACGGTCACTGAGTTGAGTGAGCAGTTTCGGCAAGCCTTTGACGATTCGATCGACTGGTAACACCCGACCGATTACTCCGGTGGACCCGATGAATACTTGATGTGAGGGGACTCGAATGTATCGTGCGAGCAAGGTTGCAGTTTTTTTTGCGGCGGCTAACCCCTTGGCGCCAGTACAGGCGTTGGCGTTACCGCTGTTGACGAGAATGGCTCGACCGATTCCCTGGCGCAGGTGCAGGCGATCGACAATGACCGGTGCCGCGACCACCTGATTTTTCGTGAAGACTCCGGCGATGGGACCGCTCTGTTCAGAGACGACGAGCGCAAGATCCAGCA
>JANOOS010000282.1:0-4252 GCA_031421455.1 Nitrospira sp. | reverse complement strand
TAGAGCCAGTGCAGAATGGCATAGCTCGCTTCGATCGCATGGACCCATGGATGATGAGAATCGACAGAGGCGAAGATCTCGTAGGCATAGGGGGCCAGGTAGGCGACGTGGATTGTCGGATAGTCCTCGTAGCGCGCCCAGTTGCCAGCCGTTACATAGGCGCGCGAACCGATGTGGACGATCTCCTGGTTCCAGATCGAATCGATGATGGACAGTGCTTCCTGCTCGAACGCAGGGTGGTCGAATCGTCGAGCGGCTAGGATCAGCGCGAGCGCAATGTCGGTATCGGCGTCCGTCGCCGAGTTCTTATCGAGTACGGACCCGTTCCACTTCCACGCGAAGAGCTTGTCGTCGCGGACTTGGAGATGCTGTTTCGTCCAAGCCCAGACGGCATTGAACGTCGCACGGTCGTTCGACCATACGGCGCGGAGCATGGCGTAGCCTTGTCCCTCCGATGTGGTGATGCCGTGTTCGTCCAGGCTGACGACACGGCCATTCTGGATGTAGGTCTGTTTGTAGAAACTCCAGAGCGCGGAGAGATCGTCAAGTTGTCGGATGTAGGTGTCGCTTGAGCGTGATGAGGGCGTGGCTGTGGCACTGCCTGCAACGCCGATGCAGCATGCGACACTGAATAAGACGATCGATAAAAACCGGCTGAGCGAGTGCATAAAACTCTGTGTAACGGTTCTTATTAATAGAAGGGGAATAACGACGAGCGGTCTGGCTCTCGGAAATTTCAGTTTGTGCGGGTCGGCCCAGCTGGCCGTTTTGCGCCAGCTAGGTGACGGACGCGAGGATTAAACCACAGGGAGGTAAATGGAGGCAACGGGGGAACAGGCTGCGGGCAAACTACAAGCTTGGTCTGTCTGGTTTCTCTGGTCTATTCGGTCTGTCTCGTGTGTTTGGTTGAACGAAGCTAACCAGACAGACCAGACAGACTGGATAGACTAAATGAACAAGACCGGCTGTCGGACTTGTTCAGCATCCTGCTATATGGACTCACCCATATCGATCGTTCTCCCAGGGAAACGCGCTGTTCGAGTAGCCTCGCACTTCCCAGAATCCCTTTTCATCTTTATCCGAAAAGGTAATCTCCTTCACCCACTTGGCGCCTTTCCAGGCATAGCGCTTTGGGACAATCACGCGAACCGGGCCTCCGTGCTCCTTCGAGAGGGGTCTGCCGTTCCATTTGTAGGTCAGCAACACGTCCTGATCGTCGCAGGCTTCAAGCGGTAAATTGGTGGTGTAGTCGTCGAATGACTTGAAGAGGACGAACTTTGCTAAGGACAACGGTTTCACCAGGGACAGAATGTGTTTGAAACTGACCCCTTCCCACTCATTGTCGAACCGGCTCCAACTCGTGACGCAGTGGAAGTCTGAGACGTTTTTGTACTGGGGCTGCGCCAAGAATTGTTCCCATGTCCAGGTGACGGGAGTGGTCACGAACCCGTTGATGGTAAGGCTCCATTCGGTCAAGGGAACGTCAGGTTTAAATCCCAGGTCCAACACAGGCCAGGTTTCGACGAGATGTTGTCCCGGTGGCAGGCGGGCATCTCCTTCGTAAAACACTTCTCGTTCTTCACCGCCACGTCGGGCCTTCGCCCACTGTTCTTTTGTCTTGGTTAAACGGCTCGGTTCATCCATAGGTCGGCCTCCTCGTACAGAGTAGGGCAAGAAGGTCTTGTCTTACAAGTATGGGCCGCAGAGTTCGAGAGAAGCGACCTCGTATAACTTGTTACAAAACCTAGTGATTGGCCGGACCTGCTACACTTGCAGGGATTCATAAATCGGGAGGGGTATGAGTAGGGGCACCTTAGAACTTATTGTACTCGGCGTGGTCTGCTCCGTGGCTGTACTCGTGATTCCGGTTGGGCAGACGGTTGCAGCAACGAAAAAAGTAACGGAGCCAGCTCCCGTCGTCGTAGCCAAGCCTATCAAGCAATCATCTGAGCAAGGGCAAACCCCATCGATCCAACGTGCCAAGAAGAGCCCCATAGCCGTTACCGCTGAGCGTCAACCGGAGGCTATCCAGAAGCAGGCCAAGCCGGCATCGGCTGAGCCCAAATCGACGAGTTCGAAGAGCTCCATGCCTGTCGTCAAAGAACGTCAACCGGAGGTTATTGAAAAGCAGGCTAAGCCTGCATCGACTGAACCCAAGCTGGTGAGTCCAAAGAGTCCCATACCCATTGCCACGGAGCGTCAACCGGAGGTTATCCAGAGGCAAGCCAAGCCAGTACAGGCTGACCTCAAACTGACGAGGCCGAAGAGTTCGCGACATATGAAAGTTCATAAGAGGGAGGCGCCGAAAGCTGTTGTGGAACCGAGCATCGATCTCATGTACCACGGTATGCTGGAAAGCCCCCAGCGCTACGATCCTCGCCGAAATCATCGCGTCGGCGCAGGTGTTCCTGATCCACACAATCCTGAATTGACCCACGACCATTTCCAAGAGCTTGACCGCAACCAAGACGGGTCGATCGACCCAGTTGAACGGGTGTTCGGTAGGCTCGATATGGATCGCGACCTCGACGATCGCCGGCCACGATAGCCCACTCTTCTGCCTTCTCGGTTCTTAACCCGCATTGTTCATGCTCCTACTTCAATTGCCGATGCCTGACTCAAGCGAGAAGGGCGCGACTGGCGGGAAAAGCGCGACTGATGAAGCAGGCTGAAGCGCTGGTACTGTAAGACCAGGGGACTTTGGACGACTGAGAGGCAGTCGCCCACGTTGACAGCCAGAAACGGAGTCCCCATGATACGCGAGGATACCCTTATGACACATGACATGGAATCTTCTGAAACAAAGAGCGGGCTGAGTGCTGGGAAAATTGCAGTGGTCATTGCGATTGGAGTTGCAGTGGCCGCATTTTTCTACTTCGATCTGGGCCGTTTCCTCTCCTTGGATGCGCTCAAGGACAATCGCGACTACCTCCTGACGTTCACCGAAACACATTCTGCCGTGGCCGCCGCGTTGTTCGTCTTGGTTTATGTGGCCGTGACGGGGCTCTCGCTTCCCGGTGCCGTGATTCTGACACTGGCCGGCGGATTCCTCTTCGGGTTTGTGTGGGGCACGCTGTTCGTTAATCTGGGGGCGACGACAGGCGCGACGCTCGCGTTTCTTGCCTCCCGCTACTTGCTGCGCGATTGGGTGGAACGGAAGTTTGGAAAGTGGCTGGGCCCGGTTCAGCAGGGCTTTGAGAAAAATGCTTTCAGTTATCTCGTGACCCTCCGGCTGATTCCGCTCTTTCCGTTCTTTGTGGTGAATCTGGTATCAGGCCTGACTCGCATGAATGTCGGCGCCTATGTCGTCGCGACGGCAATCGGGATTATCCCTGGCTCTTTTGTCTATGCCTACGCGGGTCGGCAACTCGGTACGATCAATTCGTTGAAAGACATTGCTTCCCCCGGAGTGATTGGGGCATTTGTATTGCTGGGGCTTCTGGCCCTTGTGCCGAGCTTGTATAAGAAGTGGTCTGGGAAACCGGCATGACTCGAAGCCCCGTGAAAGGTAAGGGGTGAGGGGTGAGGGGTGAAGCGTAGAAGAACAGTGAGAATAACTCGATGGCCACACAGCCGTCAGAGAAGATTGTTGTGATGAATCAGCGTGAAGAGAGCCTCGTGCTGCCGGATGACGAGCATAACCGCACACTCGTCGGTAACGTGCATCCCTCGAACTGGGTCAATCCTGAGCCGGCCGGCCGCTACAACATCGTGGTCATCGGGGCTGGGACCGCGGGATTGATCACGGCTGTCATTGCTGCGAGCTTGGGGGCCAAAGTGGCCTTGATCGAAAAACACTTGATGGGTGGCGACTGCTTGAATGTCGGTTGTGTACCTTCGAAAAGCCTCATTCGCGCGGCAAGGGCTTGGGCCGATTTGCGGAACGCCGAGGAGTTCGGTCTGCATATTCCTCCCGGGGTAAAGTACGACTTTGGCGCTGTGATGGCTCGTATGAGAAAACTGCGGGCGCGGATCAGCCACAACGATTCGGCCCATCGCTATACGAAGTTGGGCGTGGACGTCTACATCGGCAGCGGGCGGTTTATCGGCGCCGATTCCATTCAGGTTGAAGGACTGGCCGGCAATCGGACCCTCACCTTCGTGAAAGCGTCTGTCTGCACCGGTGCAAGGGCGTCGACGCCTCCGACACCGGGATTGAAAGAGGCAGGTTATCTCACCAATGAAACGGTGTTCTCACTGACGGAACTGCCGCCACGCATCGGGGTGATCGGCGCCGGCCCCATCGGCTGCG
>JANOOS010000281.1:0-3147 GCA_031421455.1 Nitrospira sp. | reverse complement strand
GTTTCAACATGTCGCGGCGCTGCTTGAGCGTGAAGGATTGATCAAGAACCGGTTTTCCTTCGTCCTGTTTGGAAAATCCCAATCTGCCGACCGGAAAGTTCATGCAGGTGAATATGAGCTGAACCCCGGCATGACTCCGGCAGAGATTCTTGCGATGTTGCTCAATGGCCATGTGCTGCTCCATCCGTTGACTATTCCCGAAGGGCTCACCATCGTCCAAATTGCCGATGTTGTCTCGCAACAGGGTCTCGCGGATCGTGTGGAGTTCCTCCGTCTTGCAAAAGATCGTGAGTTCATCGCGTCGCTTGGAATTAAGGCGGAGACGCTGGAAGGATACCTCTATCCCGACACGTATAAATTCCCCCGTGGGGTCAAGACGCGAGAGGTGTTGGCCGCCATGGTCGAACAGCTGCGGGAGGTGGTCGGCCCTGATCTCCTCGCTCGGATGCAGGAACGCAAGATGACGATGCACGAAGTGCTGACCCTCGCCTCCGTGATCGAAAAGGAGACCGGGTCGGGCAGCGAGCGGCCGGAGATTTCGGCGGTGTTTCACAATCGGCTCAAGAAGCGCATCCCGTTACAGAGCGATCCAACCGTCATTTATGGTTTGCCGGCATTCGACGGAAATATACACAAGAAAGACCTGTCGAGCCCCAGTCCCTACAATACCTATCGGGTACAGGGACTGCCGCCTGGACCGATTGCCAATCCGGGCATTCAAGCGATCCGCGCGACGCTCTATCCGTCTGATTCGCGCTCCTTGTATTTTGTTTCTAAGAACGACGGCACGCACCAGTTTTCCGCGACGCTGATCGAACACAACAAGGCGGTAGAGAAATATCAGAAGCGGCCCTTTCGCCGTGGGACGCGTTCTTCCCAGACGTCAGTCGTCCCTGGGGATGGGTCTTTTACGCACAGAGAAGGCGTGTCGTGAGTTATCAGGATGCTGAAAAATGGTCTGTTCGGTCTGTCTGGTCTGTCTCGTCTATTTGGTCTGACTCGACTATTTGCTTGAACCAGACAAACCAGATAGACCAGACTAACCAGATGAACCAAATCAACCAGGGTTCCACCGTGTCCGATACCTTTTTCGGAGCCTGTTATGTCTGAATGGAATGTGCCGAATCTCATTGACCACACGGTGCTCCGGCCTGACGCGACAAAGATGGATGTCCTGCGGCTGTGCCAGGAGGCGAAGGAGTTTGGGTTTTCCGTAATTTTTGTCCCGCCTTGCTATGTGGATGAAGCGGTGGCAGCTGTCGCTGGCACCGCAATCCTGGTTGGCATTCCTATCGGGTTTCCCCTTGGCGGTCACACGACGAAGGCCAAAGTTGCCGAAGCCGTTGAAGCGGTCGCGCGCGGCGCGCGGGTGCTGGATATGGTCATGAATGTGAGCCGGCTGAAGTCGGGCGATCAAGAGTATGTGCGGCAGGACATTGCTGAAGTGGTGAAGGCGACCACGGGCGTTGAACATAAAGTCATACTCGAAACCTGTTATCTGACCCAGCAAGAAAAGCGTACGGCCTGTCAATTAGTCGTGGAGGCGGGGGCCGACTACGTGAAGACCTCGACCGGGTTCGGCGCTGGCGGTGCGACGGTTGAAGATGTGAAGCTGATGAAAGTGGCCGTGGCCGGTCGCGCCAAGGTGAAGGCCTCAGGAGGAATTCGGGACTGGAAGACCACGCTGGCCATGCTGGAGGCCGGTGCGGATCGAATCGGCACCAGCGCAAGTCTCGTGATCGTAGCGGAGTGGGCTCAAAGGCTGAAGTCGTCTAAAGTCTAAAGTCAAAAGTCGAAAGTCGTGGATTGGGATCCTGAACAGGTCAGTCCTCAGACCGCCTCGGCTGCCCCGCCATTCCCGGTTTGTCTCCAACTCAGAACGCAGAACTCAAAACTCAGAACTTTATTGCTCCCCGTCCCGCCTCTCATCCAGAACTCAGCACTCAAAACTCAGAACTCAGAACTTCTTTGTCCCTCTCGCTTCTGCTATAGTGCGCGCATGATTGCTCGTGTGATTGTGCTGGTAATCGATGGTCTCGGTGTCGGGGCCATGCCCGATGCGGCGGAATACGGCGATGCCGGTTCCAATACCTTGTCCCATCTGGCGGATGCCGTTGGCGGACTCGACCTCCCCACGCTGGAAGCGCTCGGGCTTGGCCATATTACAAGCATCAAAGGTGTGCGGGTGATGGGGCAGCCGGAAGGGTGCTTCGGTCGTCTTGGATTCCTTTCGAAGGGCCTGGATTCCATAGCCGGTTATTGGGAAATAGCCGGTCATCCCACGGACATTACCGGGCCGCTGTATCCAAACGGGTTTCCTCCTGACATGGTCGCAGCGCTTGAACAGGTATTTGGACGGAAGATCGTCGGCAATCGCCGCTCGTCCGGCGTCGCCATGCTTCGCGAGTGTGAGGCCGAACATCTGTCGTCTGGTGCGTTGATCGTCTGGACGGATGGACGGCGAACCTGCCATGTGGCGGCGCATGAGAGCGCCATGCGCCGGGACGAGTTCTTTCAGCGCTGCCGGGATGCGAGGAAATTGCTCAAGGATCCCTGGGGAATTTTGCGTGTGTCCGCGCATCTTCTCTCAGGCGATGCTGGTCTGGTGCAGTTCAGCCCACAATCCCGTGAGTTCGTGCTTGAACCACCAGGGCTGACCATGTTTGATGTGCTCAACCGTGTGAGTCAGATCCTGATTGGGGTAGGAAAAGTCGGCGATCTCTTCAGCGGCCGCGGGCTCACTCGTTCGGTTCCCGTTGCGCACTGGGCCTCATTACTTACTGAGGTGACGGGGATGTTGAAAAAGGTTCCCCGTGGATTGATTTTTGCCGGGCTCGATGTCCTGGAAGCGGGTGCGGCACAGTCGGCAGCGGCTCTCCATGATTTTGATCGACAGCTATCCGGATTGCTGGAGCAGCTTCGCCCAGGCGACCTGCTCGTCATTACGGGCGATCATGGGCGGGATATGACGAAGGCGGATCAGATCCCGACGCGGGAATATGTCCCTCTCTTGGCCACTGGACCCAAATTGGCCTATGGGGTTGATCTTGGCATCAGAGTTTCTGCTGCCGATCTTGGACATACCATTGTGGAAGCTCTGCAAGGGGGGCAACTTCCTGTTGGTGAAAGTTTTCTCGATGCCCTTCG
>JANOOS010000280.1:0-1951 GCA_031421455.1 Nitrospira sp. | reverse complement strand
CTGGAAGGGTATCTCTTGACCGGACGGCACGGGTTCTTCTCCTGCTACGAGGCCTTCATTCACATCATCGACTCGATGTTCAACCAGCATGCTAAGTGGCTGAAGGTCTGCGGCCACATCCCTTGGCGTAGACCGATCGCCTCGCTGAATTATCTCTTGTCCTCCCACGTCTGGCGGCAGGATCATAATGGATTCAGTCATCAAGATCCTGGCTTCATTGACCATGTCGTGAATAAGAAGGCCGAGGTGATCCGGGTCTATCTACCGCCTGATGCCAATACCCTCTTATCTGTCACCGACCACTGTCTGCGCAGCCGCAACCACGTGAATGTCATCGTTGCGGGCAAACAACCGGCGCCGCAGTGGCTCGACATGGACGATGCGCTCAAGCACTGCGCCGCAGGCATCGGTATCTGGGAATGGGCGAGCAACGATAAAAACAGCGAGCCGGATGTCGTGATGGCCTGCTGCGGCGACGTACCCACGCTGGAAACGCTGGCGGCCGTGTCGTTGCTGCGTGCCTATCTGCCAGACGTCAAGGTTCGCGTGGTCAACGTTGTGGATCTGATGAAGCTGCAACCGCCCAATGAGCATCCGAACGGATTGTCCGACAAGGATTTCGATGCCCTGTTCACAACGGATAAACCGATCATCTTCGCGTTCCACGGCTACCCCTGGTTGATTCACCGCCTGACCTACCGGCGGACCAACCACAAGAACCTGCACGTGCGCGGATACAAGGAAGAAGGGACGACCTCGACCCCGTTCGATATGGTGGTGATGAACGATCTCGATCGCTTTCATCTGGTCGCTGACGTCATCGACCGGATTCCCCTGCAGGGCTCCCGTGCGGACTATGCCAAACAGGCCCTCCGCGACAAACGATTCGAGCACAAACAGTACATCGCCAAATATGGCGAAGACATGCCGGAGATCCGCAACTGGCGATGGAGCGGGACGGGCTAAGCTCTTCGTGTCTGGAACGCCGGCTGAGTGGCCGGCGAGTATCCGGTACCTGCAACGAGGAGGGGGTATGTTTTGATTCGACAGGAATCGTCTGACCAGTGGCATTTTTGGAGCAGCCCATCGGCTGTGGCTCTTCAGGAACTCGACTCAAGCTCCAAAGGACTCTCCGGCGATGAGGCGCGACGGCGTCATCTGCGCGACGCGCATCTCCTTTTAAAACCGAAGAGCCGGCTGTCCACCTACGAGCTGTTGTTTCGGCAATTCACCAGCCCGATTATCCTCATCCTCCTGGCGGCCGCAGGGCTGGCGTTCTTTCTGGCGGATACAACCGACACGGCGATCATTCTCATGATCGTGCTCGCCAGCGGTCTGCTCGGGTTTTGGCAGGAACGGAGCGCGAATCAAGCAGTGGCCAGCCTGCTCGCGATCGTGCAGGTCAAAGCGGATGTGTGGCGGGATGGAAGCCAGGCCTCTGTGCCGGTTGAGGAGGTCGTGCCGGGCGATGTTGTCCTGCTCAGAGCGGGTGACACGGTCCCAGGCGATTGTCTGTTGCTTGAATCGAAAGATCTGTTTGTGGACGAGGCGACGCTCACGGGCGAAACCTATCCGGTCGAGAAAGTCTGCGGCGTCTTGCCGAACGACATTCCACTGGCTCGACGGACGAACAGTCTATTTCTCGGGACCCATGTCATCAGCGGAAACAGTACGGCGGTTGTGGTGCACATTGGGTCGGACACGGAATTCGGCAAGGTCTCGGGCCGGCTGCGCCTCAGGCCGCCGGAGACGGAATTCGAGCGAGGCATCAGGCAATTCGGGTATCTGCTCTTGGAAGTGACTGTCGTCTTGGTCGTCGCCATCTTTGCGGTCAACGTGTATCTGGCCAGGCCTGTACTCGAAGCCTTTCTGTTCTCTCTCGCGCTCGCGGTCGGCCTCACCCCGCAGCTGCTGCCGGCCATCATCAGCATCAATTTGGCCCATGGAGCCA
>JANOOS010000279.1:0-1699 GCA_031421455.1 Nitrospira sp. | reverse complement strand
GTTGCCGGCAAGCATCAAATGTCCGAGCAATCCGACATCCGAATCTTGCAGGTCTGCAACCGACGTCACATGTTTCCGGGGGATGACAAGCGTATGAGTTGGCGCCTGGGGATTGATATCGTCGAACGCGACCACCAGGTCGTCTTCATAGACGAGCGCCGCAGGAATAGTCCTCTCGACGATTTTGCAAAAGAGGCACTCGCTCATGAGCTGCTTCCCTTTCTCAAGCCCGACTTTCCAAACCGAGTCGCCAGCTCCTGATAGACCTCCTGAGGTGTGATGCTGTGGTACCCCAACGCCACCAAGGTATGGAATAACAGGTCCGCCGTTTCATAAATGATTTCGTCCTTCTTCCCGCCCTTCCCAGCAATTGCCACCTCGCCGGCTTCCTCGACGACTTTCTTCAAAATACGATCAACCCCGCCTTCCAGCAATTTGGACGTGTAGGACTCCCCCGATGGCTGACGCTTCCGCTCTTGGATCGTCTGGTAGAGGCGTTCAAGAATTCCACCCCAGGACTCGGATGTCTTCGTTCCCGGTGAGTCCAGGCGCGAAAAGAAACAGGCCCGCTCCCCCGTGTGGCACGTCGGGCCGACCGGCTCGACCTTCACGAGGAGGGCATCGCCGTCACAATCTAAAAACAGGTCCTTGAGCTGCAGCCTGTGCCCGGAGGTCTCACCCTTTTCCCATAGCGTCTGGCGCGACCGGCTCCAGAAATGCACGGACTTCGTCTCGATGGTCTTTTGTAATGCCTCCCGGTTCATGAAGGCCACCATCAGAACTGTGCCGTCCTGCCAATCCTGCACGACCGCCGGAATCAGCCCCTGCGCATCGAATTTCAATCGCCCCATATCCATTATCGAACCGCTACTCCCTTTTGACGAAGATAGGCTTTCGCCTCCGGAATCGTGTGAGTCCGGAAGTGGAAAATAGACGCGGCCAGCACCGCATCGGCCTTACCCCTGACGAATCCGTCATAGAGGTGGTCCAAATTCCCCACACCGCCCGACGCGATCACTGGAATCATCACAGCCTCCGACACGGTAGCAGTCAACGCAAGGTCATAACCCTGCTGTTGCCCATCTTGATCCATACTCGTGAGTAATATCTCACCTGCCCCATACTCCGCCATTGTCTTCGCCCAATCGACGACGTCGAGACTGGTTGAATTGCGGCCACCGTGGGTGAACACTTCCCATCCTGTTGCCGGCGCAGCGCGACGCTTGGCATCAATCGCCACGACGATACATTGTGTCCCGAATCGCTCTGCCGCTTCCTTCACAAATTCAGGCCGTTGGACCGCCGCCGTATTGATGCTCACCTTGTCCGCGCCTGCGTTCAACAGCGCCCGGATGTCCTCGATCGTTCTCACTCCCCCGCCGACAGTCAGCGGCATGAACACCCGCGCCGCCGTCTGCTCAACCACGTCGATGATGGTCTTACGGTTCTCATGAGAGGCGGTGATGTCCAGGAAACAGAGCTCATCGGCTCCTTCGCGATCGTAGACCGTGGCCACTTCGACCGGATCGCCCGCATCGCGCAAATTCACAAAGCTCACGCCTTTGACGACACGACCGTCTTTGACATCCAGGCAGGGGATAATGCGTTTAGTCAACATCACAACACGTGAAGCGTGAAACGTGAAACGAACATGTCAGGAAAGAGTTCATCATGCCTCACGGAGGGCTGCGACAGCGGC
>JANOOS010000278.1:0-2380 GCA_031421455.1 Nitrospira sp. | reverse complement strand
AATAGACTCCTGGCACTTTTTCCTTCTTGAAGACTTCTGGAAAATACGAAACTTTCCGTGACGGTTCTCCGACAAGAGTCAGGCGCGGGCTCTGAACGGCAGTCAGCTGTTGCTCGGCTTCCTGCAGCCACTGCACCAATTGTTTCCCAGCCTCTCGCTCGATGGCCAGGTCGGCTTGGAGCTCGTCGATGGGTTTCATCTGAGACCGGAGGATGCCAAGTTCTTCCGCCTGTTTCTGACAACGGGCATGTTCCTCTTTCAGCAAAGATTCCAGAATCTCCACCCTCTTTTCGAGTGTTGCCGTAGGGTCCTTCCGCAAGGGCGCCTTGGGCATCGGCGGTTTGCTGTCTTCATGAAGCAGACCGAGCCATGCCACGATCGTCTTCAACGAGAATGGTGAGGGCCTGGCAGAAGACCGCCCACCAGCAGCGGGTCGTTTCGCTTCCTGGGGACTCTTCGCGCAGTTCCCATTCGATTCAGGACCAAACAGCACATCCAACGAGTAATTCAGAAACTCCGGAAGCTGGCTGGTGGCATCGAGCGGCAACCCTCCAGGTCCGCGCCTGATCGCTATGTCACCAGGCCGGAGCACCCCGCTTTGCATCATCATCTTGAAGGCCATCAAGCTCATTGTCTCTACTCGCTCCTACCTGTTGTGGGAGAGATCTCAACCAAGCGCTCAGGTCTCCGAGTCTCTCTGTGCTCCGCTCACCCGATGGGCACACCCAAACTATCGCGGTTCGGAGGCCCGGACAATAACGTAAAGGTAGGGACGTTAGTACTTCAGAGGGAGTCTTCGTGCCTCTCCTTTAGTTTGGCTGGGGTAAAACCGATAACGATAGCCGAAAGCCTCTTCTAACCTGACGGATGGGCATGACGTAGGGGAAGTGTACAGTTATGGCCTCGGCACAAGAACTTGTCCAATCCTGCTCAAACCTCTTCACCCTCCCAGAAATCTACCTCCGCGTGCGTGATGTCGTCGATAATCCCAAATCGACCATGGATGATCTGGCCAATGCTCTGAAATTCGATCCGGCCATCTCCGCGCGTCTCCTGAAAATCGTGAACAGCCCGCTCTATGGATTCCCCCAGCAGATCGATCGCATCAGTCGAGCAGTCAGCCTGCTTGGCATGCAATCCGTCAGCGACTTGGTCGCCTCCACCACCATCGGACAGACATTCACCGGAATGACAGTGAGCCTCATGGACCTCCCGGCCTTCTGGCGGAAGAGCGTGCTCTGCGCTCTGCTGGCCGGGAAAATTGCCAAAGCTGGCGGCATCAAGGAGAGCGAGCGGTTCTTTATCGAAGGCCTGCTGCGGGATATCGGCCACTTGGTGCTCTATCAAACCATTCCGCAACGGGCGCAGTCCGCCCTGGTCGAAGCCGGATATCTCGGGTCACCGCTCGCCGAAGTGGAGCAATCGAATATCGGATGTGACTTCACCGAAGTCGGCGCGGAGCTAATTCGTTTCTGGAACATGCCGAACCAGATCGAGCAGGCCATTCGCCACCAACTGAATCCGAACGAAGCCGGCGAATTCAAGCTCCACGCATCAATCGTCCACCTTGCCGGCGCCGTTGCCGACCACGCCGAATTGGAACAGGCCCAGGCCAGCCAACTGCCGGCATGTGATCCGTTAGCCCTCTCCTGCGCCAAATTCAATGCCGATGAATGCCCCGCTCTGCTCAAAGAAGCCCAAGAGCAGCTTCAAGACACCCTCACCTTTATCTACCCCTTAGCGATGGCGGCGTAGCCACAGCTTACTAGAGTACTACGATGGATCAATCCGTCCAGCTTCCCGGTGATAAGCTGGTTTGCGGTTCAAAAAGGGACTTGCTATAGTGCGCGGCGGAGGAAATGGTCGTGGGCGTGGCACCGGATTATATTTTGGTGGAGGGACAGCAGTTCAGCAAGGCGAAGCTGTCGCTGGACAACCACGTCTACAAGAACTGTGCGATCGATGACTGCGACATCTATTTCAGCGGTGGACAATACGAGTTGCTCGACACCCACATTACCAATTCCCGCCTCATCCTCAACCACCCGGCCAAGGGCATGTACAATGCCGTTCAGATTTTCAAGATGAAGTCTCCCGGCTCCAGTATCATCGCGGAATAGCGGGCACCTAGCTATTTCCCCTCAAGAGCTGAGGCTGTTTCACCCCCTTACGCCTAACCCCTCACCCCTTACTTGCCAACCGGGATATTCTCCGCATACTTGACGATCTCGACCGGCTGGAAGACCGGATCTTGGGAACCCTTGGAGGCCTCTGCCTCGATACGCTGCAGGAATGGGGCAGGGCCTGTAATGGGCGCGTAGTTGAGGGTCAGCTCAACATCGAACGTCCTGGTATCTTTCGGCGTGGGGAACGTAAAGGT
>JANOOS010000277.1:0-7244 GCA_031421455.1 Nitrospira sp. | reverse complement strand
ATTCGAACCAGAGATGGCCTGCTTAAACACTGTGCGTAGGCCGAAGTAGGCAACGGAGTCTTTGAGGTTGGAATAGAGCCGCTTGAAGGTTCCCATGTCCGGGTTGGTGACGTATTCCATCGTGAGGGCGATCCGTTCTTCGCCTTCGCCGAGGGGAGTCACTGAATGCCAAAGCTTATCTCCGTTGAAGATGACGAGATCGCCTGGCTGCGTGATCAGTTCCAGGTGCTTGGGCTGTTTCACCTGATCATCCTTAAACAATTCGCAGACCAGTTTGCACTGCGTAGACTTATCAACGAGCCCCATCAGAATGGTATAGCGAGCCCCCTTGTAGTAGGACGTATCATAGTGAAAGCCGATATGGTCTCCCGGCTCCGTATAGTAATAGAGCGCGCAGGAATGGGGGTCGTTCTCAGGACATAGACTGAGCTTGGCCCGCACCAGACGGCTTAAGAAGTCGATGAAGGGCTCGGATCGATACAAATCGAGAAAGCGCGGGGCCTTCTCCATCACCGTGTAGTAACTCACACTCCCACCCTTTTTGTGGCCGGGAATGTAATTGCGGTTCAGCAGGCTCTTCACTCCCTGCGCCTGAGGAACGAGATGTTCCTCCACTACCGACCGAGGAAGAAACTGTGGAATAAACAGGAACTCGTTCTGGCCCCAATACTCACGCGAGACTCGATCGAGATCCAACCGCTTGACTGCTTCATCGACCGTTTCAACGAAGGAACCAGCCGTTAACTGACTCATACGATCACCTTTTCCTCAATCATCCATCAGGCTGCTGAAAAAGTCCGCCGGAGCTGCGGCGCGTGACGTGCGCGACTTGAAGTTCCGAAACTTAGAACTTCGAACCTCGAACCCTCATCTGTCCCTCGTGTCTCGCCTGTCCCGCTAGTCTCGCTCGACTGTCCATGCGCATTCTTGTGCCGGGTTCCATCACATTCATTTCGGGGCGACGATTGGGGCACTGAGCACCGGAGCCTTCACCACTTCGACATCGGCCGGCAACTTCAGATTGAAGACCGAGTCGCTGAGACCCGTGTTGGCTTGGAGCGACGAAAACTCAAAACTCGCGACATTGCCGCTGTTTTCGTAGAGAGAAAGCTTCCGAATGAAGTACGTCTTGGGAAAGACTTCGAGCACGATTCGTTTCAATGATTTCTCCGCCTCACCTTCATGCGACTTCGGCAGGAGAGTGAGCAGCCGGATTCCTCCCAGGCCACGCCCTTTCCCCGGTGTCGGCTCGATGTTGAACGACTCCTCCAGCGTGGCCGCCCCCTGCAAGAGCTCCAACGGAGCCTTGGATGCCGCCATCTGCGTGAGCTTCCCGACCAACACTTGTTTGTGCTCCGGCACATACACTTTGATATCATCCTGATTGACTTGGATGTCTTCGACCGAAGGATCGAGATAATTCCACCGTAACCGCCCAGGCTTTTTGATATAGAGTTTCCCCGAGGACATGATAGGCCGCTCGAATCCCTCGATCATGGTCTTCTGTGTAAAATCCGCCTGGAGATCTTTTGTCCTCTCATACCGAGCCTGAAGCTGCTTAACCACTTCACGCACTTCCGTCAAGGCATTCTCATCAAAATCGCTTTCAGCTGAGAAAGCCATGGGTGCTAGTAAGAACCCACAGAGGACGCTGCAGAGACAGGACCATGCAGCCTTTCCAATTTGTATCTTCAGATTCATCTTCTATATTATCCATTTCTCTATACAGGAGCGGACGGACTATCCTTCACAGCGCACATCGCTCATTTCTCTCTTCAGCAGGCGGCCTGGCCACTCCTCATTATCTAGGCGACACTACTTCTCCCTTTCCCTTGAGGGCGGACTAGATGGTCTCCCACTGCGCGTGTCCAACGAGGGTCTTCTGAGACCGCGCGTTGCACGAGCACAGGAGACCATCTAGTCTGCCCTCTCACGCTCCTTCGGAGGCCGCGCGTTGCGCGAGCACAGAAGATCATCAGGCTCCATCCCCCCTCACACCCCTTCTTCGGCCCCAACCGCCCCTCGCCGCCCCACAACCTCTCTCCGTCCATCCCTGCCAGCCGCGCCCACGAGGCCATCCGCCTCCATTTGCTCGATCATCCGAGCCGCGCGAGGATAGCCCACCCGCAGTCGGCGCTGAATCAGCGATGCCGAAGCTTGACCGGTAGTCAGAACCAACTCTTTCGCTTGCTCGTATACTTCTCCCAGCCCCTCTTCCTCTTTCGTACCTTCCTGTTTCAGCGCGGTTTGCAACTCCTGATTGTAGGCAGGCTTGGCTTGATCCTTCACAAACTCGACCACACGGCGGATGTCGTCATCCGACACAAACGATCCATGCAACCGCATGACACGTCCGGTCCCTGAAGCCATATAGAGCATGTCCCCACGGCCAAGGAGCGCCTCCGCGCCGTTCGCATCCAAGATGGTGCGTGAATCGGTCTTCGACGATACTTGAAAGGCAATACGGGCCGGGAAGTTCGCCTTGATCAAACCGGTCAATACATCGACCGACGGACGCTGGGTCGCCAGCACGAGATGGATGCCCGATGCCCGAGCCATCTGCGCCAAGCGCGCAATCCTGTCTTCCACTTCCTTCGGCGCCACCATCATCAAATCCGCCAACTCATCGATCATCACCACGATATAGGGCAAGGGCTCCGGCGGAGTCGCCGGCGGCGTGAACGATCCGGGGCTGCCGTCCGGAAGCGCGGTTTCTCCGGCAGAAAGCCGCTCCTCTTCCGACAGAAACTGGATGGGCAATTCCGGCTGGTCTAACTTCGCCGCCGATTCCGCTTCCAGCACACCCTGCACCCCGGCGACTTTTCGATTATAGGCATCGATGTTTCGCACCCCTGCATCAGCCAGCAATTTGTAGCGCCGCTCCATCTCAGCCACCACCCAACCAAGCCCCCGGGCCGCAGACTTAGCATCGGTAATGACCGGCCGTAGCAGATGAGGAATGCCGTCATACGTTTGGAATTCGAGCATCTTGGGATCGATCAGGAGCAGCTTGACCTCATCGGGTCGAGCCGAAAACAGCAGGCTCAAGAGCATCGTATTAAGACTGACGCTTTTCCCTGCCCCTGTTGCGCCGGCAACCAGCAAATGCGGCATCGTTTTCAGATCGGCGATCGTGGGGGCTCCGAAAATGTCCTTCCCCAAGGCGAGGCTGAGCTTCGATCTGGCGCGCGAAAAGGCCTCGCTCGTCATCACTTCCTTCATCGACACCGTCTCGCGATAGAGGTTCGGCACTTCAATTCCAACCACCGATTTTCCCGGAATCGGCGCCACGATCCGGAGACTGATCGCCTTCAGCGCCAGCGCCAGATCGTCGGCGAGGTTCACAATGCGCGCGACCTTGGTTCCCGGTGCCGGCTCGAACTCGTACATCGTCACAACTGGTCCTGGACGAACTTCCGTCACCTTTCCAGCGATGCCAAAACTGAGCAACGCGCGGGTCAGCACATCGGATTGCGCCTTGATTTCTTCTTCCGTCACACGCCCTAGGGGACCTGACGGTTCGCTCAAGAGCAGGGCCGGGTCCGGCAAAATATAGTCCCCTGGCTTCGATCGGGCGGTGATGGGCTGCTTGTCCGACTCGGATTCGATCGGCTCATCCGGTTCGGGAATCGGTTGTCGTGATGGCTGGATGACCGGCCAGTCTAATTCCGGCTCCGTAGCCGCCTCAGGAAGCGCTTCCTCGATCACCGCACGGATGGATGCAGCGGATTTCTGCCTGGCTTTCCGTGGTGACTCAAGAACAGCTTCTTCCACCGATCGTTCAGGGGCCAAGGCGCGAGCCCGGTTGAACATCCAGCTGCCCCAACCGGGAATCCTCCGAACGATCTCCGACAGGGAGATAGGGGTTGTGAAGAGGAGGGAGACCAGCAGCCCCGCCACGATTAGAATGTGCGCGCCGGTACTCGCAAAATAGGTGCGTAAGCTCTCGGCCACTACTTGCCCGAAAAATCCTCCCGCCATCCCTCGATTAATAAGGCCGCTTGAAATGGTCGGCACCGCCATGATTTCAAGGTGAAACAAGCCGCTGAGAAACAGCAATGCCGCCAGCGAGGCGCCGGCGTTCCGCAGACGGATCGACAAGTTGCTCTGAGTGAAACAGCGGACACCCATGAGGCCGAGGAGTATTGGGAACATGTATCCGGCCCCGCCGATCGACCAGAATAGGGCAGACGCGAAAAACGCGCCGACCGACCCGATAAGATTTCTGGATGGAACGGTCGCAGATAATCCGGCCCTGACCTCTCCCGAGACAAAGGACACCATGCTGAGAAGCGTCAAGAGCGCCAACGCGATCAGGACGACTCCGATCACTTCTCGTTTGATGTGTGAAGAGGGAGAAGCGGCGCCGCGAGCCTCGCCCCGCTTGGCCGAAGTGGATACACCCATAGAGCGGATGCTAGCACAGGGAATGGGTCATTTCAAACGAAGAGAAGGGGATGGAGCCTGATGATCTTCTGTGCTCGCGCAACGCGCGGTCGCGGACTCCCCTCGTTGGACGCGCGCAGTGAAAGATCAATCAGCCCCCATCCCTGAAGAAATAACGAGCGAGCTTGGAGGGCGAGAGGGCAGACTAGATGGTCTCCTGTGCTCGCGCAACGCGCTCGGGCTCGTCTGTCTGGTTGGCCGGTCTTTCTGGTCTGTCTAGTTCTTCTGAATGAATTTTCAGTCCGATCAACCAGACAAACCAGATAGACTAAATAGACCAGATGAACCGGCATTCCTTGGACGTGCGCAGTGGGGGACAATCCAGACCACCTCCTAAGGATGGTGTAGGGAAAGTGCAAGAGCGAGCTGGAGAAAGTCCTCAACCGACAATGTTTCTGCCCGGCGAGTCGGAACAATATCCAATTGCTTCAATCCCTCGGCTACAGAAAGAAGCTCATACCCTTCGTCTCGCAGGGAATTGACCAGCGTTTTTCTTCGATGGGCAAAAGCCGCCTTCACGAGCCCACGAAACGCGACTTCTTCTTGCTGGCTGAGCCTCGTGCGCTCTTTCGTGCGCAGTAAGACTACCGCCGAGGCGACTTCCGGCCTAGGACGGAAACACTGGGCTGAGACACGAAACGATTTGGTGATCTCGGCTGCGTACTGCGCCATAACCGAAAGCACCCCATAGTCCGAGCCGCCTGGTTTTGCCACGAGACGATCAGCCACTTCAGCCTGCAGCATGAGCACCATACGGGGAAACCGGCCACGCTGGTCGAGTAATCGAAAGAGCAGCGGAGTTGAAATGTAGTAGGGCAGGTTAGCCACGACGACCGTCCCCACCGGCAGGCTCTCGACCGGATAGGCCAGCGCGTCCTCACAGACCAGCTCTACATTCTGAAGCTCAGCCTGCCTGGTTTCGAGATAGGCATGGAGACGTGAGTCCACTTCGACCGCCGTCACACCACCGGCTGCGCGGCAGAGCGCTTCTGTCAGGATGCCGCGGCCCGGACCGATTTCCAACACGTGATCGTTGGGTTGCAATTCTGCCAACGCGACGATTTTACGCACGATGTTGGGGTCGATCAGAAAGTTTTGGCCAAGCCGTTTGTTCGGCGGAGGGAGATCAGGAATCGACACCGGTCAATTCCCGCTGGAAGGAGGAGGAGCTGCTTGCGCCAATTGCTTGGCCAAGTCTGTGAGCGGAATTTTGAAATAGTCGGTGAGATCGGTAAACTCTTCCACGAAGTCGTTGGTAAAAGAGGGCCCTGGCTGCAGGGCGGCAAACTTCTGCCCTTCTTTCTGGCCCAGAGATTCGGTGATGAGCGCACTCGTTCTGGCCTTCCACTTGGCCATTCGTTCGGCTCCGGCAACGGTATTGAGAGTTTCCATGGTCTCCTGGAAAATCTGATCCAATTCCTTCAGCTGCTTCTGAATCATGATATAAGCCGCACCCGATTGGTTGGTCATCAATAGGCTCCTGTTCATCTGGTTTATTTGGTTCGTCTGGTTTGTTTTGTTTATTTGGTTTGTTTCGTTGAAGTTTCCGTCAACCAAACAAACAAGACAAACCAAACAAACCGCATCACCGACGCCGCGCAACTAGCGCAGCGGCCAGCGTGATCGCCTCGATCAGACTGCCAGGGTCTGCGATGCCCTTCCCCACGATATCGAACGCGGTTCCGTGATCGACCGAGGTGCGGATGATCGGCAACCCCACGGTCAGATTCACACAAGTGCCGAAGGCGACAAGCTTTAAGGGAATGAGCCCCTGGTCATGATAGAGGGCCACGACACCGTCGTAATCACCTCTTGCCGCCTTACCAAATAGCGTATCGGCCGGTAAAGGATCGCTGGCGCGAATGCCCTGGGCCTGCGCCGCACGAGCTGCCGGGAGAATGACCCGCGCTTCTTCGTCCCCGAACAGTCCATGCTCTCCAGCATGGGGGTTCAATGCGGCGACACCAACCCTCGGTTTCTTAATTCCGAATAGATCCCGCAAGGCCAGATGAGCCAGCCTGATGGCTTTTTCGATCTTGGCCTGAGTGAGGAGTGCCGGCAAGTCTTTGATCGCCACATGGGTCGTCACAAACATAATTCGGAGTGGTCCTCCGATAATCATCATGCCGGATTCCTCGGTCTTGGTCAGGTCTGCCAGCAGTTCCGTATGGCCAGGAAAATGACAGCCGGCCATGTTGATCGCTTCTTTATTGATCGGTGCTGTGACGATTCCGTCAATACAACCGAGCTGGGCCAGTTCAACGGCCTTTTTAATGAACAGCACGGAGGCCGCTCCGGTTTCAACCGCCGCAACTCCACGCTTGAACCGCCCAAGGGGATGATCGAGCGGGTCCAGCACGGCCAGGTCACTCAGGCGCGGTGGCCTAGGGTCGTGGCCCTCCACGCGAATCACATTCATCTTGAGCTTCAGACTCTTAACCGCCTGCTGCATCACCGGGAACGAGCCGATGACCAGCGGACGACAGATTCGCCGTACTTTCGCTCCAGCCAAGGCTTTCGCAATAACCTCCGGGCCGATCCCCGCCGGATCTCCCATGGTGATTCCAAGCAAGGGCTTGCCCCTCATCTGTGCAACGCTCTTCTTACTACTCATCACGCATCACCGTTCACACATCACGTATTTAGGCCCAGTATAAGTAGACCACATACCCTATATAAAGGATGGCGCTCCCGCTCAGCAACCAGGGTCGCCAGAGAGCGCCCCATGCGGCCTGCGCCAATAAGAATGTGGCCGCGGTCACTGCGAGCACCATGGTGATCAATGCCGTCGGCGCCAA
>JANOOS010000276.1:0-12030 GCA_031421455.1 Nitrospira sp. | reverse complement strand
GATAGCAGGATGCTGAAAAAGCCCTCCAACGTCGTTCTCGGCTCGTCAAAATCCTCAACGTACCCCAGAGGGTACGCCTCCAGTTTTGACTCGCCTGCGGCCTAGTTGGATGTCTTTTTGAGCATCCTGCGGAAGTACCTTCCTGTCGTGCTACATGTTCGAGTGGTTCGACGACCCGGCGGCGTCTGGATTAGAACTGATATCCAAGTTCTATGACGTACATGTCCACGCCGAGACTGGACGGTCCATACAGGCTGGCATCGGAGAAGTGCTGGACCCGAAAGCCGGTATAGGCATGCGGGAACGGATTCACGCGCATTCCTGCGGTTGTTACGATTTGAACCGGACCTCCGAAGTCTTGTACCCCGAACGTATGGTTGCTGAAGAATCCTGCTCCTACGCCTGTGTCTAAGGTGACAAGTCCGTTCCAGCCGCTCAGCGCGAGAACGGGTACGGCTGTCATCATCAGGCTGCTCTCATTTGCCCCCGTTAGTAGCCCTGCGCTTGCGATCAGTCTCGTTTCTAGACTCCACGCACTCTCACCGAGCGGCCAAGACCAGGGGAGCTTGATGAGCGCAGCGATGTCGTACAGATGAAAATAATATTGTTGCTCTTTCCCCATGAGGGGAATTTTTTCACCGAAGCCAATGCGAGGGCCGATACTCAGGAGGGCCATGTCTCCTGCAAGGCTGGGTGTGCAGATCGCTGTGGAAAGCCAGAGAGCGAGCAGCAGCTTCAGGAGGCGTGGATGTTGGTGGAAACGCATGTGCGGTCTCTCGATGAATTAGGATTAGTGTGTCATGGTTCGACGGCTTCTCCTATAGCTCATGGATATTTCACGCAGCAAGCTTGCTGAGCATGAGCGCCAGTGTGGCCTACATCAAGGCGAACACTGTTAGTTTGGTATAGTTGTCGCTACAACAGCGCTTAGGCGAGACAACTCCCGCAGCTGAGCACATGGGTGTGCAATCAGCCTGAAGTCTCGACCGCAGTAGGGCACGAGAGATGGAGCGTTGTTCGTGACGATAAATGAAACGTGAGGAACGAGGAAGGGATAGAACATGAAGGGGCGCTTCGGTTGAAGCGCCCCTTCTACAGCAGATGCTTGTTGGTACTTTGTTAGAAGCGACCGCGTCCGCCGCGATCGCCACCACCGCCACCACCGCCACCAAAACGACCACCGCCGCCGCCACCGCCACCAGTGCGTGGTTCTTGTGGCTTGGCTTCATTGACAGTCAGGGGACGTCCGTCCATCTGTGAGCCATTCAACGCGGTAATCGCGGCCTTGGCTTCTTCCTGTGTGGCCATTTCGACGAAGCCGAAGCCACGCGATTGCCCGGTGAACTTATCCGTGATCACACGCGCAGACTCGACGGTGCCGTGCGCGGCGAAGAGGGTGGTGAGCTGTGATTCAGTTGCCGCATAGGGCAACCCGCCGACGTAAAGTTTTGAACCCATGGGGGTTCCTCCTTCTGAAATTGATATTGTTTGAAACTCGAGAACAAACACAAGAGGGGAAGGAACGGGCCGAAGACGCGAATGATGGGGCGGCTTGGGTCGAGCTTCCGATCAGCTTCTCGGTACCAACAATATCGGTGATGGGCCGTTCTATTTGCTGTTTCATGCGAGGCCCACCGCATGCAACGAGGACATCCTAACAGAGGCGCAGGTGAAAAGCTATAGCTCTCGATGTTCAGATTTTTCTATTGCCATACAAGGAAGGGTGGACAACCACCCTATACATCCGCATTGCCGGTAGGACCTGGGCCTGGCCAGATGAGGTAAGGTGGCTTCTTCATCGTTTCTGCCGAACGCGGATAGAGACGTTGCGCATAACCATAGGCGTCTTCTTGCGCAATTAAACAGGTGGCTGCTGCGAGGTGATTGGAGATGACGCGGAAGGCCCCTCGATCGTCTGCTTCGATGGTTGCCGTGTAGAGGGCACAGGAAAAGCTTCCTTCTTTTGAACAGGCGGTGCTGATCAAGAGGTGCGATCCATCTGGAAATGTCATGATCGGGTCTAAGTTGGTACGGCCCATGCGGACTCCTTTTTTGTAACGGGTGTGACTCTATACGATCTGGTTTGCATAGGGAGTGACATAGAGCCTGAGGAGGTGTCCCTCCCATTTGGTTCCTTCAAGGGCGACCACGGCATTCAAGGCCTGTTCCCCGGACCCCATTTCGACAAATCCGTATCCGGCGGACTTTCCCGTATGTTTGAATCGAACCACGTAGGCTCTGGCAACAAGACCGTAGGAGGTGAAGATCCCACGCAGCTCACAGTCCGAAACCTTGTCCGAAAGTCCTCCGACATACAGGACCCGCTTTCCCATCGAGATTCCTTTCGTGGCGTATTAATTTGCCCGAGAGAGTGAGTCTTCGACGTACGAACCAGTCCGCAATGATGTCGCAAGTCCGAGTGAGTAGAGCCCATGTATGAGCCATTTTGACGGGTCGAAGTGGTACCAGTGAGGGCCGTTTCGGTAATCGGTGGGATACATGTGATGATAGTTATGGTACCCCTCGCCAAATGTCACTAGGGATATCAGCCAGCTGTCCCGGCTGGAGTCTGATGTGCCATGTGGCTGCTGCCCCCACAGATGGCAAATGGAGTTGATAAAAAACGTCGAATTAAGCACGACGAATGTGCGTCCCACACCGGCAAGGAGAAAACAGCCGACTCCACCCATCACGCCGTTATAGAGAAAGCCGATGAGAAACGTGCCAGCCAGACCCGCGAGGAGCAGGAGAGGATAGTACTTGTGTTGCCAGATCGCAACAGGATCGTTCGCGACGCGCGTCGCATATTTAGAATCGGCATGTCGATCGGGGACAAAGAGCCATCCACAGTGGCTATGCCAGAACCCTTGTTGCGCATTGTACGGATCTTTTTCCTCGTCACAGTGCGCGTGATGACGCAGATGATCGGCGGCCCATTTGATGGCGGAGTTCTGAAGCGCCCAGGCGCCTCCGATCAAGAGTGTGCCTTTGACCCAATTCGGGCAGTCAAAGCTTCGATGAGACATCAATCGATGGTAGCCGACGGTAATGCCCAGTCCACTGATGACATAGAGCAGTCCAAACATCGACCAGTCAAGCCAGCTGTAGTGATAGAGATATCCATAGAGAGGGACTCCGATCACGGTGCCTATGGTGATGGCGCAAAAGAGGATGACGGTCCAGACTCCACGACGACTGCTGATCTTGATCGGTGTACCCTTGGGGGTGATCGCAAACGTTGGTGATTGTGGAGTCATGGGTTGTTTGGCTGTCTGGCTCATAGGGCCTCATATTCCTAGTGGATTTGTAGTGGCGGCCGCAGGCCATCACTATTGCGCTGCATTTCAAATCGATCAAAGTCTGTACCCGCTTGGTCGTCTGCCGATCGTGCTATCGGCATGGTCGAGCGCGGTGCGAACCGGTGCTGTTCAGCGGTCTCCCTGATGAGACCTGCGTGTGGAGCAGAGCGGAAACTAGAGAATCAATCGCGCAGAATCTAGAAGGAGGGAGTGAAGGCGCGAGGGATAGAGTAGTGCCCGAAATTGATCTGTAGCTACTATAGCACAGTTGCGGTAGATAGCGAAGGTGTCAGCCTGTCATGACTTGATAGATTTCAATGCCCTGAAAGCGTAGACCAATGTTTCCCCTCGGTATTATCGAACTGGTCTTTGCTTGCAAGAAAGTGTAGATAGAAAGTTGACGCCAGATGGGGTTTACTGTAGGATGAACTTCACATCGTTGTCGCAGTAGTCCGGCGGCACGGCTGTACACACCATACGGACTTCGCGATCGCATCGCGACCAGGTCCTGTCGGAGCTGATGCCTTTCTGGTTTCTCTCCCCTCGGTTCTCTGATCCCGTCTTAATGCGATCATACTGAAAGGATAGTGCATTGCATACCTTTGTTCACACGAGTTTTCATACTCTTGGTCTGTCTGAACCGCTCTTACGGGATTTGACAGCAGCGGGCTTGCTGGTTCCAACCCCCATTCAAGCTCAGGCTATTCCACCAGCCCTGGAGGGCCGAGACGTCATCGGCTGCGCTCAAACCGGTACGGGAAAGACGGCTGCGTTTGTTGTCCCTATGATCGAACGGCTTGCAATTTTGCCAAAAGGTCAGCCACAGGCATTGATTCTCGCCCCAACGAGGGAATTGGCCTTGCAGATTTGTGCTTCAATTGAAAAGCTCGGTCGAAGCCATCACATCTCTGCCACGGTCGTCGTCGGAGGGAGCGATATGCAGGCGCAGATCAGAGGATTGCGCCAACGGCCTGATATCATTGTGGCCACTCCGGGGCGTTTGCTGGACCATATGTGGAATGGGACGATCAATTTGGCCCCGATCAAGATCCTGGTACTCGATGAAGCCGACCGTATGCTCGACATGGGATTCGCTCCACAGATCAATCAGATTCTCGATGCGTTGCCTTTGGAGCGACAGACGTTGCTCTTTTCCGCCACGCTCCCAACGGATGTCACACGCTTGGTCCAAGCGAGTCTGAACGGCGCCGTTCATGTGATGGTGACGCCTCACTCCACGACGGCTGAAGGCGTGACCCAGGCGGTGCATCATACGACTTCTCATGAGAAGACGAAGCTGTTGGTGGCGTTGCTGGCAGCGGAACGGGGGACTGTCCTCGTATTTGCTCGGACAAAGAGCCGGGTCGATCGACTCGGCCAGACACTTGAACAGGCCGGTCACCGCGTTGCGGTCATTCATGGAGACCGAAGTTTGCCCCAGCGCCTCCGTGCTCTCGATGGGTTTAAGCGAGGGCAGGTCAGAATTCTCGTCGCGACGGATGTCGCAGCCCGCGGGATTGACGTAGCCAATATCGGCCACGTCGTGAATTACGATTTGCCGAATTGTCCAGAGGACTATATCCATCGTATTGGACGGACAGCCCGGATGAAGATGACAGGAAAAGCTACCAGCTTTGTGGCCTTCGAGGAACGTGAGCAGCTACGCGCGATCGAAACGTTGCTGGGGCATTCCGTGCCGTTGGCAGAGGGGAGCCCTTCACCCAATGCTCGCCCGCACTTGAGGATGCCAGAACGTTCCAGGGGTGATCGTCAGCGATGGGGGCGTCCATCCGAGTCTTCCATCATACCGGAGGGGGTTTAGCGTTCTTAGGGCAGAGGCTAGCCGCTAGTCCACATTTTGCCGGCTCTAACCGATGAGGGTGGCGTGGTGCTGATGGTAAGGCAGAAGAGCGAGTATCGCTGCGTGGTTACCAAACAGCTACAAGCACGGTGTCCCTAATACAAAGGTTCTTGCGGACCCCACTGGAGCCCAGCCAAATCCGGATCCTCTCCCTCTGTATTTATCGGGCGATCGGGCTTGTCCGTCTTACGCTGTTCTCGACGAGCGTCTTTCTCGCGCCGCTGAATTTGCTTTGCTTTCTCGCGATCTCGCTTTGCGATGGTCGTTTTTCCTGCTCGTCCGATGGTGCCCTCCTTTGCCTGGCGACTCATATCGAGTCACCAACCGCCTACAATGTAGGCCAGTGGTTTCTCTATGATTACGGCGTTTCTGTTGCTCCGCGACGTCTTTTGTTGTTTGACTCAGGAGCGTGACTGGTGGTCTTTGCTTCTCGTTCAGCCGTACGGGAGCGAGTGCCTTGGCCAAACCCACGGCTTGCCATGTTCGATACTTGCAGGCGGATGTCTTCCATTGAGGTTGTCAGGCTAGTATCCAGAGGGCCTGGAAGACCGAGCACTTCCCATCTGATTTTTGGCTTCCGTGTCGCCCGTGCTCGGTTCTTTCTCGTCTTGTCGGCTCGCCACCCTGTGGATAGCTTCATACGTGCTCCTTTATATATGGAACCGACATCCCCAACGTGGGAGAAAGTTCAATGTATTGAGGGGATCAGGGAGAAATGCTAAAACCATTGCATCCATCTTTCTGCCAGGTATCGCATGTACAGAACATGATGGAGCGTATGAGCCAGCACAGCCCCCAAAGGACCAATCGCGCTGGAATAATGCTATGAAGTCTGGTGCGCGAGGAGTATTGCTGACTCGTACGGTGGATACAATAACATGGGCCAGAGCGAGAGTCAAACAGGGCATGTGGCTAGTTACACAAACTATGGAAGAGGCGGACAGTCGGATAGCGAAGATGAGTAAGGAAGGGATACCGTAAGCAGGAGATTTAGAACTCGCAGACATGCAGGCTGAGGTAGTCACTGTATGCTACGACTGAATTGGCATGATTGAGGAATTGTGTTTGTAAATAGCCTGTCCTGATGTACGGTAGAAACATCGTAGGGATGCTCTTATGGTACAGGCCTCACATCGATCCTCTATCTTAAATAAGTTTCGTCAGCACCCTCGAGTCCGCATCTCTACCCCCTTTGTCTGCGCCCTGTCTCATTGCCAGTCTCGTCGTTGGTTAAGGAGACCTGGTATCGACTTGGGTGTGGTCTACGATCTTTCAATACGCGGCGCCCGAGTCAGCACGGAGGCTGAGATCAGGCCAGGTGATGAAGTCACGGTGCGCCTACGTCTTCCCAAGCAGATCAAGCCTGCCGATATTGCTGTCGCTAAAGTGCGGTGGGCGAAGGATCAATTCTTCGGCTTGGTTTTCACGGAAGTGTCCCCTGCTGCGCAGAATCGTCTAAAAAAGTACGTGGCTATCGTTTCAACGATTGCCACGTAGCCTCCCGTTCATTCGTTATCATCTTCACCGAGGTGCGTTTTTGGTAAGGGCGTACGGTGCTGCTCTGGCGGACGCTAGTGCGCTTGGGGAGAATAGAGTCGTGCGGCTGTGTGTGTTTTATTAGCCAGCGCTAGGAGCCTGTCCAACGTTGTCTTTATGGCGAGGCGAAGGAGTATGGGGCAGATGTTGAGTCAGATTACTTGATGGCCACTGCCTTGACTTCCTTGAACGTGGTATGGCCCAGGAGGGCCTTCTGGACTCCATCCTGCATGAGGGTCGTCATGCCGGCCGCGATAGCAGCTTGAAGCATCTCCTCAGTCCTCGCCTTCGTCTGAATCATGTGTTTGATCTTGTTCGATCCCAGCAGCAACTCGTGCAGGGCCACGCGTCCCTTAAAGCCAGTGCGATTGCAGGTTTCACATCCCTTCCCGCGGGCCAGGCGGAAGGTATTGTCCTGTGGGATACTGAGCTTGTCCCAATGTTCAGGCCCATAGCCTTGGCGGATTTCTTCGTATTCTATCGCTGTTCCGACGTACTGCTCCTTGCAGTCCTTGCAAATCCGGCGAGTGAGTCTCTGTGCAAGAACTCCCAACATCGCATCGGCAAAACTAAATGAGTCGCAGCCCATATCGAGAAGTCGCGTGATAGTTTCCACCGCGCTGTTTGTGTGGAGTGTGCTCATGACGAGGTGCCCGGTCAATGAGGCTTCAATGCCGATTTCTGCCGTCTCTTTATCTCGCATTTCTCCGACCATAATGACGTCCGGGTCGGCCCGAAGAAACGCGCGCATGGCAGCGGCAAAGGTGAAGTCGATCTTTGGCTGAACTTGAACCTGCCGAAGCCCATACTGTGTGATTTCGACGGGATCTTCTGCCGTCCAGATTTTGATATCTGGCGTGTTGATGAAGCCGAGGACGGAGTGCAGGGTTGTGGTTTTTCCGGATCCGGTCGGTCCAACGCAGAGAATGATGCCGTAGGGCTTGGCAGCGATCTCCTTGATTCCCGCAAGATTCCGGTCCGAGAACCCCATTTTATCGAGGGGCAAAGGCTCGCTGGCTGCGAGCAGACGCATGACCACGTCTTCGTTATATCCAGAGGTTGGAATCGTCGCGACGCGCAACTCGATTTCCTTGTTGTCCGACAGTTTAAACTTGATCTTGCCGTCCTGGGGCTTGCGCCGTTCTGCAATGTCGAGGCTAGCCATAATCTTCAGGCGCGACACAATGGCGCGCCGATAGCTTTGCGGAATCTTCATGTATTCGAAGCAGTCGCCGTCGACCCGGAAGCGGACAAGAGTTTCACGCTTTTCACCATAGGGTTCGACGTGAATATCGGAAGCGCCTTGTCGATAGGCATCGGCAATGATCTGATTGGCTAGCCGCACGATGGCATTGTCGTTTTCGTCGAGCCCGCCTCCTGAATCCTCTGCCATTGCCTCTTGGGCTTCATTGACGAGTTCGCCGAGAATGTCGGAAACATTCTCATCTAACTTTCTGTTGCTGTTGTTGCTGCTGCTGTCCCCCTGTCCTGTTGCCGAGCCGAGGAACTGGGCGATATCACGACGGAGGCTGATCGCAAAGCGAATGTTGAGGCCGGGGAACGTCCGTTTAATATCTGCCACACGGTCGAGATCGCTCGGATCGTCTGTTAAAATTTCGATAGCGGTGCGGTCGCGCTTGAGGGGCATCCAGTGGTTTTTTTTGAGGTAGTCGACGTTGAGGTTTTTTAGGAGTTCGATATCGACAAGCGTTCGATCGCTGTACTCGATATAGGGACACTTGTGAAATTGGGCCAGCGACTTGCCGATATCGAGTTTTGGCACCTTGTACTTCTCGATCAGGATGCTCTCGAAATCCGATAGGCCTTTCCGGGACTCGGCAATCGCATTATCCAATTCGTTCTGGCTAATGCGGTTGTTCGTGACCAAGAGATCGAACTTGGTTGGGGCTTTCTTGGAGACCTTGCGGAGGTTGAAGAAGGCGATGCCGAGCGCCTTGGCAATCTCTGCGACGGATTCTTCGTCTTTTCTCGTGAACCGAACGCCGCTTTTTTTGTTAAGGAGTTGAAGGACGCCCATCAAATACTTGTTGTCAGCTACGATCGGGTAGGTCAGAACCTGTTTCGTTTTGAATCCAGTCCGCTTGTCGTAAGACGTGTCGTGGACGAGTGAGGGATGGACGCCTTGCAGCTCAGCGATATTATAGGCGTCGGCAATGCTTACCGGGCGGAGATATTTTGCGCAGAATCCAGCGAGGCTTTGCTCGGTGATGGGAATACGGAACTCCTCGACGCTGTCGATGTTGGGGACCTTGGAGAAAATCTCTTTTTTCTCAGAATCAAAGGCGAAGATGGTGAGATCTTCAGCATCGAAGATGCCAAGGACTTCCTTGCGCAGGTCGAGGAGAATATGGTCGAGATCGCTGGCCGCATGTATTTGTTCCGTGATGCGCTTGACGTTCTCGGCGAAGGCCACTTTTTGCTGAAGTTCCTGAAGGTTTTGCGGGATGGGATTGGCTTGCATTACCCGGGCTCCTGACCATCATCTACGAAGATTATTGCTGGATTCGTATGCTCAACGAAGAGTACATACGGCCCGCGTGAACACGAGTACCGTGAGGAAGAGGTTGATGCTCAGTCTAGCTGATCAAGGGTGGAAGGCAAGGAAAAGGCGGTTTTGGATTCGAGTGATTATGGGAATGATAATAGGGATGAAGCTATCAGTGGGTGGCAGGGTGTTCAACTTGCTTGCATGCGAATCAGATGAGCGGTGACTTGCGCTGGAGGCAGCTTGAGTTTCACCCCGTCCTTTCGAGTTTTGACCTCCACAACTCCTTCGGCAAGGCCCTTGTCTCCGACAACGACTTGGAATGGGGCTCCCAGCAGGTCCGCATCGTTGAACTTCACACCAGCTCGTTCGTCCCGATCATCCCAGAGTACTTCGAGCCCTGCCGCCTGCAGTTCCTCATAGAGCTGCGCGGTGACCTGGGCGGTCTGTACTGATTGAGTGAGCGGGAGGAGATGCACATGGAACGGCGCGATGGGGAAGGGCCAGATAATGCCTTTCGCATCGTGGTTTTGTTCGATTGCCGCCGCCGCTGTGCGTCCGACGCCGATGCCGTAGCATCCCATGACAGCGAGGCACTCTTTGCCATGAAGATCGAGGAATGAGGCTTTCATGGCGTCACTGTATTTAGTGCCAAGCATGAAAACATGTCCAACTTCTATGCCTTTCGTTGTTTTCAATGTTCCGTCTTTTCTCGGAGACGGATCTCCAGCACAAGCGCTGCGGAGATCGGCAAACTGCTCAACCTGAAAATCACGATCCCAATTCGCATCGACATAGTGCATATCGCTCTGATTGCCGCCAACGATCACGTTGCGCAAGGCTTTTACGGCGTGGTCGGCAATAATACGAACGTGTTTTAGACCAACAGGGCCGGCAAACCCGATTGGTGCGCCAGTGACTTGCTCGACGACGGTGGGAGTGGCGAGTTCAATATCAGTCGATTGCAGGAGCCGTTGAATCTTGACTTCATTCGCCTCATGGTCTCCCCGTATCAATACAGCGATCGTGTCTTTTCCTGTCGAGTAGAGGAGTGTCTTCACGAGGTGTGTCGGGGAGACGTTCAAGAATTTCGTAACCTCTTCGACTGTCCTGCAGCGAGGCGTTTGAACGGTGTGCAGAGGCCGTGGGTCTTCGGTGTCCACATCAGTAGGAGGTAGGACTTCAGCCTGTTCGACGTTGGCGGCATAGGTGCCGGCATCGCTGTAGACGATCGTGTTCTCGCCCGTTTCGGCGAGCACCATGAACTCATGAGATGAGCTGCCGCCGATCAGGCCGGTGTCGGCTTCCACGGCACGGAAGGTGAGGCCGCAGCGCGTGAAGATACGATGGTAGGCATCGTACATCTTCTGATAGCTGATCCTGGCGCTCGCTTCATCCTGGTCAAAGCTATAGGCGTCCTTCATGATGAATTCACGCCCTCGCATGAGTCCGAAGCGGGGGCGGATTTCATCTCGAAACTTTGTTTGGATCTGATAGAAGTTCAACGGCATTTGCCTATAGGAGCGGACTTCGCGTCTGAATAGGTCGGTAATCACTTCCTCATGGGTCGGCCCCAAACAGAACTCGCGCTCGTGACGATCCTTGAAGCGCACCAGTTCTTTGCCGTAAAAATTCCATCGGCCGGTTTCTCGCCATAATTCTGCGGGAGAGGCAATGGGCATGAGGAGTTCTTGAGCGCCGGCCCGGTTCATCTCCTCTCGAATAATCTGCTCGACTTTTCGGATGACCCGAAGGCCGAGTGGAAGGTAGGTGTAGATGCCGGCCGCGACCTTGCGAATCAGACCGGCTCGGAGCATGAGCTTATGACTGACGGTTTCCGCTTCTCCCGGATCTTCTCGCAATGTGGGAATTAAGACTTGAGATGTCCGCATAATTATTTGAGAAAAGTCAAAAAGTCATCAAGTCTGAAATTCTGATGAGGGGGAGGGAAATGCTTCGGGGACATGAGGACGTTCGACCTTCAGACTTTCTGACTTATTTTTTATCGAAAGAAAATTCGTTCAAGGTCATTCCAGAACGCAAAGACCATGATACCCACTAATAGCACGAGGCCGGCCTGTTGCGCGAGTTCTCTCTGGCGTTCGCCGAGTGGTTTACGGAGGATGCCCTCGATTAGAAAAAACAGCAGATGGCCGCCATCGAGAATGGGTATGGGGAGCAAGTTGAGGACGCCGAGATTGATGCTCAGAATGGCGATGAGATAGATGACATTTGCGGCCCCCTGCGAAGCGGCTTCACCGGAGATATTGGCGATCGTCAGCGGGCCGCCGATATTTTTGCTGGAGATATCCCCCACGATCATTTTATAGAGGCCTACTACGGTCAGCTCGGTCAAGCCCCAGGTGGCTCGCAATCCGTCATAGAGCGCCAGCAGAGGGGTGTTGGAGCGGATAATCGAACGGCCGCCGGGTCCTGCAATGCCGATCTTACCGACTTCGACCGACTGGCCGTTGACCGTCGTTTTCTCAGCAGAGGGCGTTACGGTTAGAGAAACTCGGTGCCCTTCCCGCAAGACCTCTACTTGTAGTTGGTGGTTGGGACTTTCTTTCACGATACCGGTCATCTGGGACCAGGTATGGATCGTCTGGTCTTGAATCTTGACCACATGGTCACCGGCTTGGAGCCCGGCTTTTTCCGCCGGAGAGTTTGGCGTGACTGATGTGACGAGGGGCGGTGTATCTTCGACGCCCAGGTAGTATCCAGGCTCTTGCGCAGAGACTTGCGGTCCTGGCGCGGTGGTAGGCGTAACCGTCAGCGTTTTGACCTGCTCACCTCGTACGATATCGAGCGTCAGTGCCTGCCCCTTG
>JANOOS010000275.1:0-3398 GCA_031421455.1 Nitrospira sp. | reverse complement strand
CTCTGTTTCTCCCTCGTCCTCAATCACCCCTTCATCGATGGCAACAAGCGCATTGGACATGCCGCGATGGAAGTCTTCTTACTGGTGAATGGACACGAACTTCGTGCGCCAGTCGACGACCAAGAACGCATCGTACTTGATCTGGCAGCGGGACAGCTCTCACGCGACGCGTTCTTGGAATGGGTCAAGCACCACATCACCCCTGTCCAACAGTAACCCCGCAACCTAGTCACACCTTGCCAAGCCGCACTGGCCCATAGGTCTGGCGGGCTTGGTGGAGTTCCTTGATATGACGTCGGAGGGCTGGGCCGAATTTGGATGCTAGGACGGCTTTTCTGTGGGGCTCAATGTTCTGTTCGATCTGCTCGATCGTTTCCGCCAACTGCTTGACCAGCCGTTGGCCTGAGCCTGTGAGCCACTTGAGATGCCAACTGGCATACTCTAAATCTTGGATCGAGTAGCGAACGGATTCTACTTCCTCGAGACAGCGAAATCTGGCTCGCTGCAGATCGCGCTGGGTTAGGCCTGCCCGCTTCCATCGAGCCGATCCACCGAACCCCGATGCCCAGGTTGAGAGCCGTTCAAAGAGCATTGCTCCCATCGTAAATGTAAAGGTCGCATGCAAAATACCTCTGAGCGGACGCAGGCTGCGGCGCCAGGGGGAATAGAAAATCTGCTGATTGCGATCCCCGTGATAGAGAATCTGTTTGCGCAATAAAAGATTCAAATGGTGATGGCTGTTCTCATGAATCAGATCGTCGATCAGATCGAGGTCGTCCCGGTCGAAACAGTTGATAAAGGAGAGTCCTGGCCTGTGGCGGTAGCTGAAACTGACGACACCCTTAGCCTTGAGCGGGATGATCCGAGCGGTTAAGAGCGCGAGCACCTCCTGTCCTTCCGGCCAGGCCTCTTGAATGATTGTCCAGGCCTGCTTGATTCGCTTCACCTGCTCGGATGATGTGGCAGCTACGGTACGAGGCTGCCGATCCTTCCCATAGACGAGCGTCGGCCCGGCTGTGACAGCCCCTGATTGAGTCTCCGTTGCCACGACCGGCGGCCGGTACGCCCAGCACCACTCCAACCGATTGCCTCGCTTTATACACAAAGGCGTCACGGTTTTTCCGATCTTTAAGGACAACTCTTGCGGAGAAACTAGAATAGCGGCTTGACCGGATGATTGTTTCAGGGCTCTCTTCACCGGAGGAGGCGCCTCGTAGATATCGCCCTCCATCCCAACGGCCATCGTTCTAAACATCTCTGCCCGTTCGACGTTATGGCCCAGATGTATTTCAATAGTCCAAGACGGAAGCTTGCGAGAGGCGCACCACGACATCGGAAGTCCCGGCACGAGACCGAGCGACTCCTGCGTCAGTTCCTGAGTAAGGCGGGCACAGAGTTCGTTGAGTCGCCGTTCGAGCCCCGAGGACTGCGAAAGCCCGCGCGGAAATAGATCGTCCAGATAGCTGTTCTCGAAGAACTTCTCTTCGCACTCGGCAAACAACTGCGCCGAAAACTCCCTGGGACTCCGTTCCTCTCGAATTTGTTTCAGCAAGTCGACGAAATAGACCAGGTCGTTCAGCGCTTCGATCCAGCCAACCACTTTCCAGTGGGAAAAGGCATCGCGTTCGAGTGCTTGACCGAGGAAACGGAAGTACGCCACGGGCAAGGCCAACGATTTTGCAACCTCTGCATATTGGCTTTCCAGATCCAGACAGAGGTCGCCCAGAAGTCGCTTCATCGACAGGCGAAAAACTTCCTGAAGACGAGCCAGCAACGGCACATCGAGCAACGGCATGCGAGCACAGGCTCCGAGATGGAGAAAGAATCAGACTGTACCGGAGGAAGGGGCGCGCTGCAAGAAGAGCGAGCAGGCGCAGTCTCATGGCTTGCAGGTGAAGTAGTCGCCGGGGTTTAGCGGGTGAGGGGGCCTATTTTTCTTGGAGTTCCGTAAAAGGCCTTCTTCGGTAAGTAACCAAGTTCATCAAGGCGTAGTTCCTTGACATGCTGCATCACGTGATCGCTGAGATCGGTCTGCATGGATGCTTCCTGCTGCGAGGAGAAACCTTTTACGAGCGTGAAGGGCAGTTCATCCTTCCAGAGCAGTTGGCCATCGCGATTCATCAAGTACAGATAGAGGCGTCGTGAGTCCTCTGATTTCCGCCCCCAGTCGCTCGGATGCGAGGATGAACCGACAGTAACACGACTGACGAGAACAGTATCGACACTGAGGCTCCGCGTGACTTCCTTGGCCAGGGTACTGCGATCAATCTCCGCTGTCTTTGCCGAACGTGAATCGGTCACGGTGACTCCCGCCGCAATGCTCACCGGTGTTTCGACACGCAACGCGGTCTCCTCCTGCAACAGGGCAGCAAGCCGCGCGCCCATCTCTGGATCGCCCTCAACCGGAAGGACTGCCACGCTCGTCACCTTCAAATTAAGAACAGAATCGCTCGATTGATCCTGCTTTGCCACCCATGATTGTTCAAACGGCTCAAAGGTCACATTACTGCTCCTCATTGAATCCACTGCTATCGCTGCCACCCACGCTCCTGCGAAGCAACCTTGCAGCAGGAGGGATCCGGTCACAATCAGACTGAGGGTGATGACACGCATACAATCCAGCCGACTACCGCTTTGGGCCATCCCTAGATCCCAGGCTTTTGTCATAGAGGCGAGTTTCATGAAGAGATGCTTCCGCAAGAGAAATGCCGTACTCAAGCGAGCCTCGCACGGCATCTCCAACCTGTCGAGTTCTTTACTGTTATCGACAGTCCAACGGAAATAGGACCTGCCAATCGCGCTGAATTAAAAGTATGAAAGAGAAAGTTCGACGGACAGGATTGAACGGGACTGAAAAGAGCCTGTGGGACTTCAGGAGAACTGGAGCAGAACTGAAACTCCCATTAACCGATCTTGGTGTCGCAACAAGAGACCGATGCCCGTGGATATCATTGGACCAACTGACACCAATCCCGGTTAAGCCATCGCGTTACGCGACGCGACGGAGCCGCGGTACTGCCGTTTTTCTCTCGATCAATTGTGTCGCTCCTGACTGTTGGATCATGCGATGTTTCTGAATGAGCGGATCGACAATGTTCCCACAGGATACACATCGCCACCCTTTCATCCACATTGGAATACTGCTCTCTCGTATGTCGATCAAATTATCTGCCACCATGAACCCGTCACATCTTACGCAATGCATGGAACCCTCCTCTCGTTAACGCCGGAGCCTGTCCCCACGACACCGCACCCAATCACTTTCTAAGCCTAGCAGACCTGCGGCCAACCGCTTGCCGTCTAAGAGAGCAATCGCGATGCCACGGTTGTCGTTGCGACTGCTTGCGTGTTTTCGCAGTGAATCGTAGAGTGCGGACGAACAGCATTCGGCCTTAATC
>JANOOS010000274.1:0-14830 GCA_031421455.1 Nitrospira sp. | reverse complement strand
TGGTGATGCTGAGTGGAAGAATATTTGAAGTGGTCCTCTTCCATGCCGGCATACCTTGAATCATGCCACCCTCTTCGACGACCTGGCATTCCGCTGCCACGGCCAGACTCACTGAGGCAACGGTCACGACAAGGCTCACGGCGGCCAAGATAGACGTGAACAGGGGCGCCAACCACCTGTCCGCCTGCTGTGCTTTATAAGGGAATTGAGGTGTCATAGAACAGCCCTCCTTTTTCTTCTGACCGTTATGGTGGCATTACACAGGACATCGCCATGGCGCTCGATCAGACAGCGCCCAAACCCAATGTCAGATGTTCAACAGTCTTGAGGTAAGACAATTCCTACGTGCCTAGAGGGAAGAAGCCTAGAAGGTCAGAATGAGAAGGAAAGAAGATGGACAATGGGTTGGATCTGTAAACGATCAAAAGCGGCGGACTGGTATCCCCTGTTGGAGTTGCACGCAATGCCGTTGGCGGTAGAAGTGTGACTGCGCCTTCCGCCTGCCATGATTTTCCTTAACATGTTCAAGCTCAGCCGTAACCGCATATCGCCCGTTGCACTTAATACTTGAATCCGCCATGGCCTTTAGGCAACCGCGTTACAATCACGTTGAGAAGCGCAGCCTCATCATCGGCATAGATGCTCGTTTGCATTTCGGCCCTCTTTTCTATCTAATCTGAGCGTCGATGAGGCGATACGGCTGCGCGGCAATCAATCACTTCCGTCCCCTGTTACTCGCATGTTCTAACGCTCGGACCACAACCGGCTCTACCAACGCTAGGTCCAGGGTCTTGATGAGGAAATCGTACGCTCCCAGTTTCATGGCCTCGACTGCCTCCTCGACCGTTCCGTAGGCGGTCAACATGATCACCACCGCATCGTGCGTTTTCTTGCGAATGGCCGCCAGGGTCTCGATTCCCGTTCTCCCAGGCATCTTCACGTCGAGGAAAATCAGATCGGGAATATGTTTCTCAAGCGCGGACAGCAGTTCATCTCCGGACTTGAAGGCCTGGACTTGGTGCTGGCCCTGTGACAGTCGCTTCACGAGCGCGTTGAGAATCAATGGTTCATCGTCGGCGACATAGATGCGAGCTTGCATTTCGGCACTCCTTTCAATCTGGTTCGGTATACTGACTGGTGTTCGGGCCACGGGGCAATCAATCACCTCCATCATCTGAGACTCCCAGGTGATGACCGAGCTGCGCACGTGCATCTTGTCCTTCAGGTTGGGGCATTCGGCACGGATAATCCCGACGGCAAATTCGGACAAGAACCTGCTCTTGACTTCGGCGAGCGCGCGGTCAACACCAATTTCGTGGTAGGGCGATGCGACGAGCAATAAAAAACCGTCATCGGGAATACGGTGCATTTTCATGTTGGCCTCGATGATACCCGCGGCCTTGCGGATGGGCTCGGCGAGGTCGGGACTGTAGGGACCAATGATCAGCGCCAGATTGGGCATATGTAACCAGTCGAATCCGCGACCAACGCCAAGCATCCATTCGTGATGCTCGACATGCTCGCTTTCGAGTTCGCGGGTGCTTTGCCTGACTCCCGCGATGTGAGAGAGGTTGCCCTGCACGAGCGGCAATAGATCTTGGCGTATCTGATCAGGCATGCCCGGGTAGAGCCTCGCCAGTACTGCGGGCAGGGTGTCCTGAATTGCGGGGGAGATGGTGGACAGGTCCAGCACCTCGCCGCCGATCCCGTGGAGCACAAGGGCATCTTCGTCGGTCTCAAAGCCGCACACCAGAGGATACACCGTGTTGTGGCTGCTGCCGAAGACTGCCTCCACCTGTCGTTTGATCTCAAGCGTATGGCTGCGAGCCGCGTCGGTGTCGTAACCAAAACCGGCACAGCCGCGATGGGAATCGCCCTTGGAATAATGGTACGTGATGAGCATCAGCGTGCGTCGGCCCTGTCCGACCATACTCCGCACATGTCCTGTCAGTACTTCTCCGAAGTACGGCCAACCCAGACTGAAGCGGCCGCCGAGATTCCGGATGGGCAGAATGATGCCGGCCGGTGTGTCAGTGGCCACAGAGATGTTGATGCGTCCATCCATGCAATTCAACGCCACAATGGCGGTTGGGTGCTGTGCCATATAGAGGCTGCGCGCCATATAGGATTCTGAACTTTGAAATTCCACGGAATGGCGGTGAGCATGATCCATCAACCAGTCGATCCGTTGTCGTATGGGCATGTTGCGAACGACCGCGGTCGCGAAGCTTGTTTGGGACGGAGTCAGTGCGATCATTATGGTGTCTCCCTGGACCGTTCGGTCACTATGGCCTCAGATGTAACCAGTCGGTTGATACCTGGCGAACGGAACCTCAACAGAATCATGAGACGAGTTGTGCACCATCTTCTTCCATCCACCAATAGGCCGGCTCGCAAGGCCGGTAACAGTTTCGAACACTTGCGCGCCCAACCACACCCCCCGCCTGACGCTTCCGCGCCTCCTCATGCGAAGGCAGCGAGGTTCCCGGGGGTTTGACTCACGCGATAAGCCAGCGTGTGGTCCGATAGCGTGCGGAAGTGGTCCATCCCGACGAGGACACAGGTGTGCCCGGCTTCGATGCTTCGATCTTGGAAGCCATGCAAATATTCCATGGTGGTGTGGTCAACAACCTTTCCAGTTAAAATGATCATATAGTTGGCTTTCATGCCCTCAGGCACCACGATACTTTTGAGCGCCGCGTCGAGTTTCACCAGATTCATGCAGGTGGCCGACGATAGGTAGATCTTGAAGGGATTCTTCATCACTCCGACAGTGCCCCGTAACACCGCGTTCGCCGCAACAGTCATCACACTGCGAGAACCGCTGCCGGTGTCTCCGATACGGATAACGGGATTGCGGAACAATTCTTTGAACGCGGCCCCTACCCCAGTACCAGGGGAAGCCTGGACGACATCCTTCACGAGCAAGACGATTTTCGTCAACGTGCCGACAATCATGCCGTCCAGGATGTCCGAGGTGGCCAACGTCACGACGACATTGACCATCGCGATAAACATCTGTTCCTTGCCGACCGAAAAGATCCGCTTGAAGACTTTGTGCGAGCAGAGTTTCCATCCGATCCAGATGAGCAGCCCCGCCAGAGCCGATTTGGGAATGAGATTGATGAGGGAAGCCGCGAATAACAGGATGATCAACTGACAACAGGCATAGTAGAAGTTGGCCCAAAGGGTACGGCCCCCGGCGAGCATGTTGGTCGTGCTTTTGAGTCCGCCTGGGATGATCGTCAATCCACCGAACAGACTGGAGAGGCTGTTGGAAACCCCCATCGCTCGCAAGGTGACATTCGGGTTGGACTTGCGTTTAAACGGGTCGATCTTATCGATGGCGGCGATCGTCGCGAGCGACTCGGTGCCGTCGATGAGCGTCAGGGTGACAATGATAAGTAAGAGCGACCCATATAATTCCGGTGTGGAAAAGGCTTCCACAAAATGGGGCAGGACGATGCCATGTTCAAAGATATTGAGGGGAACTTGAATGAGCCATTTCTCCTCGAGCCCCAGGATCCAAGAAGTCAGGCCGGCCAGGATGATCACGACGAGGGGCACCGGGACGAGCCTCGGCCACGTGCCTTTTATACGAGTAAGGATGCCGCTCAGAAAAAAGAGGAGGAAGAGGGACGCGGCTCCAATCGCGGCGATCAACGGATTCATCCCCATCACCTGTTCGGGAATCAGCATGAGGGCTTTGGGGATGGATTTGATGGGCGGCGTGACATACCCGAGAAAGGCCGGGATTTGTTTGACGATGATCAGCATGCCGATCGCCATCAACATGCCTTCGACCACCGAGATGGGGAAAAACAGCGCGAAGCGCCCGGCATTGAAGATACTCAATATCACCTGAACGATACCGACCAAACAAATGGCCACCAGCAAGAGCGGATAGCCCGCCTCCAAATCGCCGTGACCCAATGCGAGTGTGCCGGCCAACAGCGCCGGCGCCAGGCCGGCGGCCGGCCCGCTGATGGTGATATAGGCGCCGCCGAGAAAGGGAAAGACAAACCCAGCAATGATTGCCGAGATGATTCCGCAGACAGGAGGCGCACCGGAAGCCACCGCAATACCCAGCGAGAGCGGTATCCCCATCATGGCGACTTGGAGCCCCGCCATCAGGTCGTAGCGCCAATGCTTCAGCCCCGCCACGCCGTTTTGAGGTTTTTCTCCTGCCGGAATATCGTCTACTGTGACCGTTGCCGCTCCATGCGATGACATGCCGTTGCTCCTAAATTTCAGGCGTCCCATTTATGTTGTGAACCGATACGCGCTGTTATTTTTCAGACGCAGACTTGGAACGCTACGTGAATTGTCTCTGCTCATCTTGTTTGCGCCTCCTTTGCCTCCCTCCTATGCAGTTGCGCTCCTCCTCGTAACCCACGGCGGTGTAGTACAACGCGTGATCGAAGAACTGGCCGAGCAGGTGCAGCAATTCCAGCTCCCCATACAGTTCCATGGCGCTCTCGGACAAACCTTCGCGCTGGACGAAAGCGCGTACATGCTCTTTAGTGGCGGTGATGGCCCAGTAGACGTGGCTATAGGCCACGCCCTGCTGGGCGCGCGCCGCGCCCAGCTCGGTGTAACGCCGCTCCACCTGGATCTCGGTCTTGTCCTGCAGCCAGTCACACAGGTTGCGATAGATCTCGCGGGTGCGGGCTTGGAGTTCGGTCGCCGGAACCTTGTGCAAATCGCTGCACCGGGGAGAATTCCACACCTTCTCGCTGAGGTCGCGAGAAAGCTGTTCGGTGTGACTCTCAATAAGCTTCACCAATCGGATAGCCAGCATGGTTCACCTCAAGCTTCGGTTAATAAAATTCTTGGCACGTTTCATCTATAGCGATACCATCCACTCGTAGCAGTCGTGCATGAGTTTCCCCTTGAGTTGAGCATAGACCGTCTCTTCGTACGCGCTGCTAGTTCATGACTGATATAAGCCTTTTGGCCAAAACCACAGATGTTAAATATAGTTGGCTTACCCATCCCTACCTCCCATTCCTGCACGACGAACCACACCGCCACCCCAAGCAAAAGGAGCCCATGGAACACCACCAGGACCAAGAGGATACTCGTGAACATGGGTTATCGCCTCACACGAATCTCGCCACCACTTCGCATATGTCTGACTCATCACCGATGAGAAGCAGCCAGTTCTTCATGATGTTGTCCCTGGCTTAGGGCGCACTCTTGGTTCATCAGGCGGAGTTGATAGCCCATGTCCATTCGGTGGAGCGAGATCAGGTTCTTTCGGCTCAGCCGGTCGATGGCAAGAAACAATTGTGCATAACTGAAATCCGGCCGCCCGATGATGAGGTCATCCATCATGAGCACCTCATAGCGTTGAAGCATGTTCAGAACGGCCTCGTCTGCATCCGCATTGCCTGTGCCCATGATCTGCTCCTCCTTTTTCTTATGCGCCGACTTGACTATGCGCCGACCTGCTCCATTGCGTGCGGGGATTCCCACTCCACACTCTGCTCCACAGCCATGGCCACTATACTCAAAAGAATGCCGGGATCTGAGGACTTACGAATCCAGCCAAAGGCTCCTCGGGCCTCCGCCATTTCCCTCGTATACCTTGTCTTCGAGAACATGATGATCGGGATGTCGGACCAGATGACCCGACTCTGCGCCAAGAGATCAAGCCCATTCAGGTAGGGTATGTGGCAATCGGTTACCACGACATCGAAGTGCTGTTGGTGCATTTCGCTCAAGGCATCCAGACCGTCACAGGCCTGAACCACGGTAAAGCCGGCCTGTTCCAACACAAGGACAGTTTCCTGCCGTTCACTCTCAACTTCATCAACGACCAGCACGAGTTTCCCATGACCGATCATAGTACCCTCCCTTCCAATGTAGTGACTTCAGGGGATTCCCCGGCGAGAGCGCCTCTCCCCTTTAGCGGCAGCTTCGCTTCCACCGGGCCCTCAACATCGTCGCAATGGCAGTACCGGTTCTCGATCACCGCCTTTTCACAGACCAAAGCGTACATCGCAGCCGCAAGCTCGGCAGCCGGCATTCCTCCGCAGCGCTGACAACTCATCTTCAGTCCTCTCTTTCTCTTCGGTAGGCTCCCGGCCCCATGAGCTACGGATGCGTACACTGCCTGCCCGTTACAGCAAATCCGTGGTCATTCTCACCGATGGCCTGTGAACTGAAGTAAACACCATCGCCTCGTCGAGAAGGATAAGATTGAGTCGCTCGTATGTGTGGGAATTGGCTATTGCCGTCTGTAGGAATTGTCTGACGGAGAAGGGAAGGGCTAGAAAGGAATCAGGGCATATATGACAGCGGCCAGGAAACTACCCTGGGAAGTCACAGGAGGAAGCAGCTGATGGCCTCACTCAACGATGTGATGCTGTACAGCATAACGCGCCAAATCTGCATTCGTTTTGAGATTCAGCTTCGTCAGGATGCGGGAACGATAGGTACTGATGGTTTTGACGCTGAGGGAGAGTTGATCGGAAATGTCAGTAATCGTGCGGCCGGCGGCGATCAAACTGAACACCTGGTGCTCACGATCGGACAGGGAATTGTGGAGTGGCTCCTCACTGTCGCCGTGCTGATGAAGGTGTGCCGCAAGGAGTTCAGCCGTCTTGGGCGTGATGTATTTCCCTCCCTTCCAGATTGTCTTAATGGCACGAACCAATTCCTGCGGAGCGCTTTCCTTCGTCAGGTATCCGGCGCCCCCGGCGCGTAACACGCGCACGGCAAACTGGTCCTCTGGATGCATGCTCAGCACCAGCACGGGAAGGCTCGGGCAGAGCCGTTTCAATTCGTGCAACCCCTCCAGCCCGCCACGTCCCGGCATCGTCAGATCCAGCACGACCACGTCCCACCGCTGTTTCTGCGCGAGCTCCAGTAACTCTGGGACATTCGACGCTTCGCCGACCATGGCCCCTGGGAATTCATCAACGAGAATCTGGACAAGGCCACGACGCAGGTACGGATGATCGTCTGCGAGGAGAATGTTAATCATCTGTCGTCCGATACAGTGGGATGCTGACGGTGACCATCGTTCCCGTTCCCGACGTGCCCTGAATGTCGAACGAGCCGCCCTGCTGTTGGGCTCGCAGGCGCATCCCCAGCAAACCGAATGCTTTTGGTCCGGAGTGCTCCACACCCGTGATCCCTCGACCGTCATCTCGGACTTGCAAAGACACCTGCTCACCGGATTGTTCCAGCCTGATGTTGACGTTGGTGGCTTGTGCATGCCGCACCACATTGGTCAAAACCTCTTGGAGGATACGGAACAATGCGGTCGATTGTTCTGGGCTCAACGCCATATTGCGGGGCCTGATAGTCGTGTCACAGGCAATTCCGGTCCGATGCTGAAACTCTCGTGCCTGCCATTCGACCGCAGCCTCCAAGCCAATTTCATCCAAGACGCCGGGCCTCAAGGTCGTCGCGATATCACGCACCGATTGAATGGTCGAGTCGAGAAGTTCCTGCGCTGAAGCCAGTCTTGCAAGCACCGCGGCGTACTGGGCCGGTTCGTTCGATTCTGTGATCTGCTTGTAGACCCATGCCACATCCAATTTCAATCCCGTCAACGCCTGCCCCAGCACATCATGCACTTCCAGCGCAATTCTCGTCCGCTCTTCCTCCCGCACCGATTCAAGGCGAACGGCGAGCGTCGCGAGTTGGTTGCGAGAATTGAGCAGCGCCTCTTCCCCGTGCTTGCGATCGGTGATGTCCATCGAATAGCCAATAATGCCAACGGGAGAGTCAGTGTCATCTCTCAGCAACGTGAGGGACAGCTGGGCCACACGCAGGGCTCCTGTCTTGGTGAGTCTGCGAACCTCGACCTGATGAGTTCCCTTGGCTTTCACAGGACACAGAACCTCACGCTCAAGATACTCACGATCTTCCACCGGGTAGATGAATGAGATATGCTTGCCGAGCGCTTCTTCCACCGAATATCCCAGCATCTTTCCTGCCCCTCTATTCCAGCTCGTCACATAGCCGTCCATATCTATAGAGATAACGGTTTCCTGGATCTGATTGATAATATCAGCCTGTCTTCGTATCAATTCACTCGCTTGTCTTTGCGCGGTAATGTCGGTCCTGAGGCCGACGATTTCATGTGGAGTTCCGTCCGATCGCCGGATCAACACCGCCTCGTCCCTGAACCAGCGGTACTCGCCGCTGCGTGCCTGCCAGCGATATTCCAACGCCAACGTGCCGTCGTGCAGTAGCATTTCAAACCCCTTCAAGGTTCTTTCACGGTCGTGGGGATGCAGTCTCGACACCCAGAGGGATGAATCATCAAAAAAAGAGGCTGGAGAATAACCGGTCAAGGTCTCGATATTCTCACTCACCCACAAGGCACCGTAATCCCCAGAAGGCTTTGCAGAGTACATCGCAACAGGCACGGTACGCAAAATCATCGCTTCCCGATCCCGACCTACAAGTACATCTCTCTCGGCCTGCCTGCGCTTCGACAGGTCGTAAAAAATCAGCCATCCTCCCCCGAGTGCAAGCACAATGGTCAAGAACGTTCCACCTGCAACGAACGACAGCGTGAACGAGGCCGCCCCGTCTGCCTGCTTCGACCAGTTGGTCAGTAAGACCTGCTCCTGCTCCCGCATCTCACCGAGCACCAGGAGGATCTTGTCCATGGTCTCTTTGCCGGCGTACTGACGGGCTATCTGCTCCTTGGCATCAATCGTTCCAGTATCCCTTAAGTCGATCGCTTCTTTGAGTTGTGCCATTCTCAGATCGATCAGATGACGCAAGGCAAGCAGTTGGTTTTGTTGGAGATGACTGTCCCGAGTCATGTTAGAAAGGTCGTGCAGCACTTCTTCTATATTGTGGCCCGCTTCCCGATGCGATTGCAGGTACTGGTGCTCACCGGTCAGAAGATCGAGCCGCTGCCTGTCTTCTATATCTTCCATCAGGTAAAGCAGGCGCTCGATCGTTTCCCGCACCTGATGGGTTTGCGCGACCCGGACTTCACGACCTATAAGGTCGGTCGTGTTCCAATAAGAGACGATCCCGATTCCAAACAGGAGAACGAGTACGACCCCGATGCCCACAGCAATCTTCTTCTCTAGCGACATGTTCAGGCTGAACCCAATTGCCTAGTGGAACGACGGACAACGTAGTGAAACTCGTAGAGGCCTTTGGACATTGGCACGAGCCAGGCGAAACAGACCAAGAACCGCTGCGTATGCGAACCGATGATCACCCGTTCAAGCATGGATGTGTTTCCTTGCGAAGCACCGTTAGGGAGAGGTGCCGATCCAGATGTCTGACGTATCGATATAATCTTGAAGTTTCGTCCAACAGGTCAACGCTCATGACGCCTATCTCCAGAAGGTAGAACTGCTGGGCGCGTCAGCATCTAATGTCCAAGCTGGGTAAGCGCGTTGCGCAGCGGAGCGCTGGAGACCTGCATCAGCCCATCGAGCGGGTGGTCCAACTCTTCGATCAGAAAGACTGCGCCGGAGACCGACAGCGCGGAGGCCAACAAGGTCGTCAAGACGATTGTGTTGTTGGGCGTGTGCACACCGAGCCCGACGAATATGATGGAGAGCAAGAGAGCCAGCACCACCAGGAATGGCGGCAGCATCGCGTTCCTCTCATGAGCAATTACCAACCAGCGCATCTGTACCAGTTCGTTGCTGAGTTCCAAGGCGCGTGACTGGAGCGAGCGCTGGGCGTCGTTTTGTGGCGCGAGTTCCCGGAGTTTGGCCTGAAATTGCTCCATCCCAGCGAGCCTCTCTGTGGCGGTGAGCTTCGCCAGGCTGGAACCTTCCTTGACAAAAATCATATCTATAACGGAGGCAATAGTAAGATGGAGCAGTTCGCGGGTTTCCTTTGCCTCCGGCCCGTAATTGACTAGGGCGCGGTCAAGGAGGACGACCTTGGAGGCGCTTTGCGTGACCTCCTCGTTGATACTTTCGAAGGAGGTCTTTGCGGAAGAGATCAGCAGGCCCAGCACCATCGCAACCAAAGTCGCGATCAGGCCAGTGCTCAGCGTGACGACACGCATTGAATCATCGGTCAGGTGATGGTCGGGCAGCACCGTACGAAGATAATAACCAAGCACCGCGCTGCCGAAGATACATACGAACACGATCGAACCGATTGCCAATGGGCTCATGATTTCTCTTTGCCTGTTGACGAGGAATTGCCCCTACTCTAATTACGCGCTACGCCACTGTGACCGACCTCCCTTAACTGGCTCCGAGTCTTCTATGCAGGCCTAGCAGGGTGCTGAAAGTCCATCAGCTTCGTGCTCGCTTCACTCCCGTGTCCCCTCGAACTGCATCAGAATGGCACAAAGTCCAGCCTCTGTGGAGCGACGGGAGGCAGTTCGAACTTGGGATGCTCAGGGGGACTGGACGGCGTCGGGCGTTCCCCCAGCGTGACGCTCATCGTGCGCCTTAAACCGTCTCGAGACACGGTGATCTCAATGAGCTGCTGGGCTTTCAGCTGCTGGAACACCTTGCCGTACTGCTCGCTGGTCTTCACGTCTTGTCCATTGACCGCAACGAGGATGTCGCCACCCAAGACCCACGACTCTCCCTCGATGGTGACATCCAGTTTTCCGGCACGGAGCCCGATCGCCTCAGCCGGACTTCCATCGTCCACATCGATGATGAGTAAACCACTCGGTAGCGGAAGCGCGATCAGATTTTGCAGTTCATCGGTCACAAGCTTTCCTTTGATGCCCAGCCAGGGGCGAATCATATGGCCATTCTTTCGCAGTTCCGCGACGATGGATTTGACGGTATTGATCGGGATGGCGAATCCGATATTCTGGGCCCCGAACAAAATAGACGAGTTGATTCCGATGACACGATCCTCGGAATCGACCAGCGGCCCACCGCTATTGCCGGGATTGATCGGCGTTGTGGTCTGAATGACGCGCTCTTGAAACACCTCCTGTTTGGGCTCAATGAGTTTGCCAAATCCACTCACGATACCGGTCGAAAACGCATAACCCAATCCAAATGGATGTCCGATCGCCAAGACTTTCTGCCCGATTTCCAGCTTGTCGGAATCACCCAAATGGGCAGGGGAATACGATCCCTTCGGGAGTGTCACTTTGAGCAGTGCGACATCCGATTGCGGATCGCTTCCGATCAGCTCTGCCGGAAGACGAGTTCCATCGTGCATGGTCACCATGATGTTGGCCGCCCCTGTCACGACATGTGCATTGGTCACAATCGAGCCATGCTCGTCGATCAGCACACCAGACCCGAATCCTTTTCCCGATGCCTGCGTGATATGATGCGCGCTGACATAGGCTGAGGCGATCAGGACGGTGGCGTTCGCCAGCTTCTTGTAGACCCGCACGCTGTTGATTTCTTCCGGCGTGACCAAGGCAGCGGCGAGAAGCCGGGGGGCTCCCACCCAAACGGTCAGGACTAGGCAGGCAGCCAGCCAGGAACGAAGCCACCCTTTAGAAAGACGGCAACGCAGCATACAAACCTCCCTATGATTCGTTGTGTGTCCCCTGACAATCACGGAGGGAGCCGGAGACGTCGGACCCGCCGGCCACGCTCCGTCGTCGTTCGTACTATAGAAGAGCAACGTTCCTCGATCAATCTAATAGATCCTTGAGGTTACTGTGAACGAGCGTTGGCGAGAAGAGGGACCTGTATCCGGCTTGCGTCAGGGATTGAAGGTGGTCATCTTGGAGGCAATCACCGAGAACCCGCCACCTACATAGGGATCACAGGGAGTCTCCTCTCCCTGAACCAGGCGAGACTGAAAATTCACGGCTCACAATTTCCCGTTCGGCATCCAGCCAATCATCCACGGCACAGCCTTCTCGGTAGCCCCGCTGGATATACAACTCATAGGCCCTTATGGCGATGTGCGCATGCAGGTCGTCGAACGACGGTTGCGCGCGCCGCGCGGGCTTGCTGATCGGCGTGGTTGCACCAGCCTGATTGATCATAACCGTGCGTGGCTTCCTCTCCCCTGTTTCTCGTGCTTTCGGCAACTTCATGATACTCCCTCCCTTTCATTTAGACCTGTACACATGTAGGCAGGATTGCCTGTCTCTTCTGATCATATACCGGCATTCCACACGACATCAGCATGGCGCACGATCAGATGGCGTCCAGCCTTAATGTCAGATATTCAGCCGGCTTGCCGTAAGACAATTCCTACTCACATGCAGGGGGGATCTGAGAAGATCAGGACGGGAAGGAAGGAGGAAGGATAATGGGTTAAGTCCGCGGTCGAGACAATCAAAACAGTGCAATGCCCCTGCTTCCGGTCTGTTACTCTCGCGACGACGTTAGCAGGTGTTTCCGATTGCCTTCATCGGTGAGCATGAAGGGACAGGGCCGTCTCAATTATTGAGTTTCAAGTACGAAAAATCACGAACAAACAGGCAGCCGCAATCGGATCCAGCTGGCATTACATCTGCATAGTCCCACCAGTGAGAAGTCCCAGGATCATCCAGCGGCAAGACCGTAAAAAAGGAGCAAGTTATGGTGGTGCGACAATATCCTCGATTCCAAGCCACGTTTTCAGGCACCCTCGTCCACCAGGGGCGCCTCCATCCGATCGACAAGGCTCTCGACCTGTCACACAAGGGATGTCGAGTAGAAAGTCCCCTTCGGGCCTCCGCTGGAATGAAGGTGGATCTGCTGCTCTATCTCCCCGAAGCAGCGACTCCCATCCTGATCCAAGGCGCCGTCATACGCTGGTCAGGCGCGCACGGGATCGGGATACAGTTTCAGTCCCTCACCTCGCCCAACCAAGAGCGGCTAACCCGAACCATCAGGCAGCTCGAGACCACAGCGGGGCACAGCTAATACCGCATCAGGAAGACAGACCCTCAACACCTCTCGCGCACACGGACAGGCGATCCAGAATGGTCGAATGTCCGTGTTTTCTCGCCAGCCCTGATGCCCGGTGCTATAGTTTGAACGAAACATTTTCCTGTCATTCATACAGCAACGGAGGAGGCATCATGGCAAGACAGCCCAAAGTAGCGGAAGGTTCATCCACTACGCATGAATCGATGGAAGATGAGATTCTGTCTCTGGCCTATCGATTGTACTGCGAAGGCGGCTATCAGAACGGTCGTGATCTCGAGCACTGGCTACAGGCCGAGAAGCAAGTGCTGGTTCGCAGGAAGGCACACTTGCGCAAAGTCCTCTGATCGCCAAAAGATTGCGGGTCAGCTGTCGTTGCTCGATGATCCAACTGCCCATGAAGCAGGCGCTTAAAAGAATCCGCGCCTGAATCTTTTCATATTTACCTCACAAACACTGCCGCCTCTTTCATTCTTCTCCACAAAGCAAGCGCCACGCACAGACAAAGCGCTTAATATGTGTTCCCTTTACAGTCCACGCCGCTCTGTTCTACCAGCGGATTGTTGACAGCCGATGCCGTCATTACAGTATGTTGGTCGTAAAGGCGCATCATCTATGACAGACCAGACCATTCCCGCCACATCGCTCCCCGGCCCACCGGTGTCTCGTTGGTTTGGATTTTTTCCAGAGTTTCAGCGGGATAGTCTCGGCTTTCTGTTGCGCTGTCACTCCTACGGCGATGTCGTAAAGCTCCCGATGGGACTGATGGCCGAGTGCCTCTTTCGCCATTCGGATCTGGCCATGTACTTCCTCAACCATCCAGCCGACGTCAAACATGTGCTGGTGACCAACCAACAGAACTACATGAAGACCCAAGTCCCTCCAGGCGAATCACGCGTGTTTGGGAAAGGCATGTTGCATACGGAGGGTGAGACCCATCACCGCCAACGGCGGCTGTTTCTCCCCTTCTTCCATGGAGACCATGTGGCCTCCTACGCCGGTCTTATTACCGAAAAATCAGCCGCCCTCACCGCGAGCTGGCACCATGGTGCCACCATCGACATCGGACGTGAGATGACAGAGCTCACCCTCTCAGTCATATGGCGCCTCCTCTTCGGACGGGAGGTGAACACCGACGCCACGCAAATAGTGCAGGCCATGACGTCCGGGCACCGCTTCATCACGAAACAGTATAACTCCCTGCTCGCCTGGATCACGCCCATGTGGGTTCCGACGACAGAGCATCGAGAATTTTCTCGTGGCCAGCAATTTATGGATGAGCGAATCGGAAGTTGTATTCAGGACCGCCGCGCAACACATCATGAGAGTCAGGACGTGCTCGCGCTCTTGCTCGCCGCCACCGACGAGGCCGGCCAGCCACTGAGCGACAGGGAGATTCGGGATGAACTCACGACCTTCCTGATAGCCGGCCATGACACCACAGCCACGGCGCTGACATGGACCTGGTTTCTCCTCTCCCAGTTTCGAACCGTGCGCACACGCCTGGCCCATGAGTTAGAGACCGTGCTGGGTAACCGTCTCCCGACGGCAGCAGATGTGCCTCGCTTGGTGTATACCAAAATGGTCTGGGACGAAGTGCTTCGCCTCTACCCTCCCGCGTGGTTACTGCATGCGCGTCAGAGCCGCACTGAAGATAGACTACCATCCGGGGTCCTGCTCCCGGCACGCGCTAGGGTTTTTCAAAGCCCCTGGAGCATGCACCGAAACGCTCGGTGGTTTCCTGACCCCAACCGGTTCGAGCCAGACCGTTTTTCGCCAGAAGCCAAGCAGGCGCGGCCGGCCTTCAGCTACTTTCCGTTTGGTGGAGGTGGGAGGCGATGTCTGGGCGAATCGTTTGCGGAAATGGAAGGCCTGCTGATTTTGGCGACACTGGCCTCGAAAGTCCGCCTCCAACTGGTAGACGGACAAACTATTCTTCCCGATCCTCTGATGACGTTGAAGCCGAATATCCCGGTCCACATGACCGTTGAATCAGTCAGTACCCCCGAACGCCATCCCACGACAGCCTAAAT
>JANOOS010000273.1:0-1965 GCA_031421455.1 Nitrospira sp. | reverse complement strand
CACGACAATCTCAAGGGTGCATTTGCCGGCGAGTCACAGGCCAATCGGCGCTATCTCTACTTCGCCCGGAGGGCGGACATCGAGGGCTTTCCCGATATCGGAGGCTTGTTCCGCGATACCTCCGAGGCAGAAACAGGCCATGCGTTCGGGCACCTCGATTTCTTGAAGGAAGTCGGGGATCCGGCGACCGGAGTGCCGATCGGGAATACCGAAGCCAATCTAAAGTCGGCGGTCGAAGGCGAAACCTACGAGTACACGCAGATGTATCCTGGCATGGCCAAAACGGCTCGTGACGAGGGGTTCGCTGAGCTTGCCGAATGGTTCGAGACGCTCGCCAAGGCGGAGCGGTCCCATGCGAATCGTTTCACGAAGGGGCTCGAAAGCCTGAAGCAGGGCTGAGAAGTAGCCTTCAGCGTTCAGCCGTCAGCGATCAGTTCATCGTGCATTTGGCCTGTCTCGTTTGTGTGGTCTATTTGGTTTGTCCGATTCAAACCAGAGAAACGCAATAAACCAGATGAACCGGAGAAACGTGACCAGGGTTGCTGACGGTTGATGGCTGAGCGCATGTTTTCCCCACCCATGAATGGCCTGAGTCTGATCAACCCCATCGATCCCGCGCAACTTCAGAAAAGCACGCAGCGCATCTACGAAGTCTGCGATGGCTGCCGGCGCTGCTTCAATTTGTGTCCGTCGTTCAACACGCTGCTCGACGGCATCGACCGGCATGAGGGTGACGTCGCCAAGCTCACGCTCACCGACCACCATCGGATCGTCGATGAGTGCTATTACTGTAAGCTCTGCTACAACCACTGTCCCTATACGCCGCCGCATCAGTATGCCCTCGATTTTCCCCGCTTGATGATCGCGTGGAAAAAGCATCTGGCCGTGACGCGCGGCGTGAGCTGGCGCGATCGGTTGTTGATTAAGACGGATATGATCGGCGTCCTCGGGAGCTTCCTGGCTCCTCTTGCCAACTGGACCCTGAGCCTCCGGTTTGTTCGCGGGTTGATCGAATCCTGGGTCGGTGTGCATCGGGATCGGCAGGTCTTGCGATTTTCTTCCGAGACGTTTATCCATTGGTGGCAGCGCCGCGGGAAGTCGCAGATTCCGCCATCCGCGCCGCGCAAGGTCGCATTGTTTGGCAGCTGCATGGTTACGTATCAAGCGACGGATATCGGCAAAGCGACGATCCAAGTCCTCGAAAAGAACGGTGTGCATGTCGTGTTTCCCGAACAGCGTTGCTGCGGCATGCCCTCGTTCGATATCGGCGATGCGGCGGCAATTCAGCAGGCCGCCGCGGCCAATGTCGCCTCGTTTTTGCCCTGGGTGGAGAAGGGCTACGACATTGTCGCGCCGGTGCCGAGTTGCAGCCTGATGTGGAAACGGGAATATCCCGAGATCGTCGGGGGCGATGAGGTGCGGCGCGTGTCAGAGCGAACGTTCGATATCAGCGAATATCTCATGAAGTTGAAACGTGAAGGCGTCTTGGCTATGGATTTTCAGCAGAAGCCGGGCCGAGTGGCCTACCAGGTGCCCTGCCATCTGCGGGATCAAAACATCGGATTCAAATCCAAGGAACTCATGGAGTGCGCCGGTGCGCAGGTCGAGGTGATCGAAAAGTGTTCTGGCCACGATGGCTCATGGTCGGCCAAGACGGAGTTCTTTCCCCTCTCGATGTTGATCGCGCAGAAGGCGGTTCGAGCGATTGAACAGGCTCCGGCTGATGTTGTAGCCTCAGACTGTCCTCTGGCTGGATTGCAGCTGGATCAAGCCGGCGTCATGGCCCATGCCGGCGGAAGGCCGACGCAGCATCCGATTCAAATTGTGCGCGATGCCTATGGGCTCGGCCGTAATGGGAAGGGGTGAGCAGTGAGGGGTAAAGGGTAAAGGGTGAGGGAAGAGAGACGTGGGGAGTGTGGAGTCAGCGGGAGTATGATGGAGAAGCGGCACGTTCGTGAAGTGAGA
>JANOOS010000272.1:0-4094 GCA_031421455.1 Nitrospira sp. | reverse complement strand
CACCGTGGCCTCGGCCGTCGGTTTTGTCGGTTCCCTGATTGCCATCCCGTTGATTTTGGTCCGTTTGCCGGCCGACTATTTTGACACGCGTACTCCCCGCCATTGGATGAAAGACCATCATCCGGTGCTGCGCATGTTGGGCTTAGCCGCCAAGAACATTGTCGGCGTCGTGTTCCTCGTGGCAGGCTTTGCCATGCTTTTCTTGCCGGGACAGGGCCTGTTGACGATGCTGATCGGGGTCTCGCTCATGGACTTCCCAAGAAAACGCGAGATCGAGGCGAAAATGGTCGGTCAACCGACCCTGCTGGGTGTCATTAACGGCATGCGCCGTAAGTTCGATAAACCACCGCTGACACTGGCCCCTGGTCCTTAGCTCTATCATGCCGAGCCTCGAGTCCAGCCGCAAGACGCTCTATTTGATCGATGGGAGCGCCTATATCTATCGTGCGTTCTTTGCCCTGCCGGCTTTGAATAATTCCAAAGGTCTCCAGACCAACGCCATCCTCGGCTTTACGACGACGTTGCTGAAGATCATTCGGGAGAAGAAGCCGGATGGCCTCGTCGTGGCATTCGACGAAAAGGGTCCGACGTTGCGCCACGCGGAGTTTACGGCCTACAAAGCGCAGCGGCCACCGATGCCGGAAGGTATGAGCGCCCAGATTCCCTACATCCACCAAGTAGTGGATGCGCTCAACATTCCTGCCGTCCGGCAAGCCGGATATGAAGCGGATGATTTGATCGGCACGTTGGCGCACCAGGCCGAACAGGCCGGTTTCGACGTTGTGATCGTCACCGGCGACAAAGACATGCTCCAGCTCCTGACACCCCATGTGCGCATCTACGATCCAGTGAAAGACAAGTGGCTTGGCGAAACGGAATGCCGCGAACGTTTCGGCGTGGAGCCGGCGCGCGTCGTGGAAATTATGGGGCTCATGGGCGACGCAGCGGACAATATTCCCGGCGTGAAGGGCATCGGTGAGAAGACGGCGATGAAGCTGATTGCCCAGTTCGGCACGATAGAAGAACTCTTGCGCCGTGTCGAGGAGGTCACGCCGCCCCGGATCAAGGCCCTGCTGATCGACCAAGCTGAGAACGCTCGTCTCAGCCGGCGGCTGGCGACCATCCAACTGGATAGCCCTGTGACATTCGATTCCGCAACGTATCATGTGAAGCCGCCGCATCAGGACCAGCTCATCGATTTGTTACGCGAACTGGGATTTACCACACTTCTCAAATCGTTTCAGTCGGCCGCCCCACCGGCCGAGACGAATAAGATGAAGACAGAACTCCTTCAGGATGAACCGTCTGCGCAGCGATTTGTTGAGGAGTTGCCGAAGGGCGGTAGTCTCGGCCTGCAGTGCCTGCTTTCCCCAGGGACTGGCGCGCAGGTGGAACCATTAGGAATAGCACTCTCTACGGGGGACAAGACCGCCTTCATTCCACTCGATGTTCACGCCTATATGCGTCCCATCATTGCGTTGCTGCATGATTCCACGAGAACAAAAGTTGTCCATGACCTGAAGGCGACTTTGCTGGTTTTTCACCGCATCGGTCTAACCCTCGCAGGCCCCAATCTGGATACCATGGTGGCCGACTATCTCCTTAATCCCAACCGCCGCGATCACCAACTTGAGACCATCGCGCTGGAAGTGCTGGACCATCGGCTTGGGACCGGGCAGAAGAACAACGCCGCACCGCAATCCCTTTTCGACGAGGACCGAGGATCACGAGAGGAGGCAGCGGAGGCGGCATCGGTGCTGGCCAAGCTCGCCCAGCCCATGACGGAACGATTGTCGGAGCAGGGGAGCCTCACGCTCTTTACCGATGTGGAGATGCCGCTGGTGCCAGTTTTGGCGGAGATCGAGCGGAATGGCTTCTTATTGGATGTCGAGGGGCTGCATGTACTCAGCAAAGAGTTGGAGCGGGACCTCGACAAGATCATGGAGACTATTGCCGTGGTGGCAGGCGGTGAGTTCAACATCAATTCGCCGAAGCAGCTTGCCACGGTGCTCTTTGAGAAGTTGGGACTCAAACCGATCAGGAAAACCAAGACCGGCTACTCGACCGATGAAGACACCCTGACGCATCTGGCTACGCAGCATGAATTGCCCGCGCAGATTGTGAACTATCGAAGCCTCAGTAAACTCAAGTCCACCTATGTGGATGCACTACCGGAGTTGGTGAATCCAGAGACCAAGCGGCTTCATACGTCGCTCAATCAGACCGTTGCGGCGACCGGACGGCTCTCCTCTACCGACCCGAACTTGCAGAATATCCCCGTGAAGGGCGAGTACGGATTACGGATCAGAGAAGCCTTTATTGCGCCGGCAGGCCACACCCTGCTCTGCGCCGACTACAGCCAGATCGAGCCGCGCATCCTCGCGCACTTGTCGCAGGATCCGCGCTTGCTCGCCGTGTTTGCGAAGGGCGAGGATATACACATGGCGACGGCCATGGAGATTTTCGGCCTGCATTCCAGTCAAATCACGCGGGACATGCGCCGCGTGGCCAAGACGGTGGTCTTCGGCATCGTGTATGGGATTAGTCCGTTCGGCCTCTCGCAGAACATCGGCGTGTCGCAGGCGGATGCGAAGAAATACATCGAGACGTTCTTCGAAAAGTTTTCAGCCGTGCGCGCCTTAATGGACCGGAATATCGAGGAAGGCAAAACGAAGGGCTACACGACCACGATCCTCGGCCGGCGGCGTCCGATTCCCGAGTTGCAGAGCGGCGATCCGGTGCAGCGTGGCTTCGGCGAACGCATGGCCGTAAACAGTCCAATCCAGGGCTCAGCCGCGGATTTGATCAAAGTGGCGATGATCAATGTGAACAACCTGCTGCATCACGAGATGCCACATACGAAGATGATCTTGCAAGTCCATGACGAATTGATCTTCGAGGTGCCGGAGAAGGACTTAGAAGAGGCGAAGCATCTCGTGAAGACAGAGATGGAAGCGACGGGAAAGAAGCTGGGATTGTCAGTGCCGCTGAAAGTGGATTTGGGAACAGGACACAACTGGCGGGTTGCGCATCCGTGATCGAAGAGCGGGTCCTGTCGTCGACCAGCCCGACCGTCCTCGCACCCCGCCCGGTGTAGGAGAAGAAGGGGTAGCCCGTTAGTCTCCTTTGCTCGCGCAACGCGCGGCCTCAGAAGGCCCTCGTTGGACGCGCGCAGTCGGAGACCAATCGGGCCACCCATAAAAATGACGAAATCCCAAGCGGTCGGGCTCCCAGGTCGACGCCACCCGCATTGGAGAGCGACGCATCCTTGATTAAGAGGCCGGATCAGAAATGATTGTTGTTACCAAATGTCCCACCTGCGGCAGCGACAAAATTAAAAGGGTTCGGCGAAAGTGGACCGGCAAGTTTCATGGTCAGACATATTCGGTCCCACGACTGGAATTTCATGAGTGTCCAGCTTGCGGTGAGAAGGCCTACGACCGAGAGGCCATGCGAAAAATAGAAGCGCACTCGCCGGCTCTTGCCAAGGCCCGTGCTTCCTAGCAGCCATTTTGCTCTAAGAGTAAGGAGACATATGAAACGACTCTTTGTCTCTCAAAGCTTAATTGAGGTTGAGTCATTAAAAGAACTTCTGAGCACCGACGGTATTCTCTGCACGATAAGAAATCAGCAAGGATCCAGTCTGGCGGGTGAAGTTCCGTTCGTTGAGGTGTTCCCAGAATTGTGGGTGGTAAACGATGCCGATTTTGATCGAGCCAAGGAGATTTTGGAAGAACAGGGAAGTGGAGATGATGTCGAGCGACCTATATGGGTTTGCGCTGGATGTGGGGAGAGCCATGTTGGTTTGTTTACTGCCTGTTGGAAGTGTGGGCGTGAAAATGATGCAAAGTCAGAGGCACGCACTGGATTACTCCCTGATGTGAAAGAGTAAATGAAGGACTCTGACCCTTTAGGCTTGTCCCGCAGTCCATCAGGACTTGAAGTGTTGCACCTGGAGTTAGAGATCGAGCTTCCAATGCGAGTGAAGGAGTCCGACCATGGAAACAAAGAAACCTAATGAGGCAAGCCTGATCGTAGCAGACTGTGTTGATGTGAACGAGGTTGGTCCTTCCCGGCGTGAGCTTCTGGTTCAA